>SVHI01000001.1 GCA_015055905.1 Clostridiales bacterium
TTACCCGTGACTGGACGGAAAGACCCCGTAGAGCTTTACTGTATCCTGGTACTGACTTCTGGAAATAATCGCATAGGATAGGTGGGAGGCTTTGATGCACAGATTCTGGTCTGTGAGTAGCCATCCTTGAAATACCACCCCTTTGTTTTCGGAATTCTAACGCTATACCATTAGCTGGTAGGCGGACCATGCCAGGTGGGCAGTTTGACTGGGGCGGTCGCCTCCTAAATTGTAACGGAGGCGTCCAAAGGTTCCCTCAGAATGGTTGGAAACCATTCGCAGAGTATAAAGGCATAAGGGAGCTTGACTGCGAGACTTACAAGTCAAGCAGATACGAAAGTAGGGCTTAGTGATCCGGCGGTAGAGAATGGAATTGCCGTCGCTTATCGGATAAAAGTTACCTCGGGGATAACAGGCTGATCTTATCCAAGCGTACACAGCGACGATAAGGTTTGGCACCTCGATGTCGGCTCGTCATATCCTGGGGCTGAAGTTGGTCCCAAGGGTTCGGCTGTTCGCCGATTAAAATGGCACGCGAGCTGGGTTCAGAACGTCGTGAGACAGTTCGGTCCCTATCCATCATGGGCGTAAGATATTTGAGAGGATCTGCTCCTAGTACGCAAGGACCGGAGTGGACGTTCCTACTGTGCACCGGTTGTCCTGCCAAGGGCATAGCCGGGTAGCGGAGAACGGGAAAGATAAACGCTGAAAGCATATAAGCGTGAAACTTGCCTCAAGATAAGATATCTCATATCATAAGATAGTAAGACCCCTTGTAGACGACAAGGTTGATAGGTCAAGTGTGGAAGAGCAGTAATGTTCGCAGCTAATTGATACTAATAGGTCGAGGGCTTGATCACAATTATTGTGAAATAGTATGATTACTACTTCAATAAAGTGCGTGACAAGCTTGCTAAACTGATTCGATAATATGCAGTTGCCAGTGTGTGAATGATATTGACATCATAATAATTATGTGATATAATTATTATGTTACTTCAATAATACCATTTCGTAAAGAGATGTTGTTATACCATTAACGGTGTTCATACCGCAAAGGTCCACCTGTTCTCATTCCGAACACAGAAGTTAAGCTTTGCAGGGTCGACAATACTTGCTTGGAGACGAGCCGGGAAGATAGAACGATGCCGTTTTTCAAATCAGAGATGCAATCGCATCTCTTTTTTTGTGTCTAAATTTATTAGGTATTGTATTTTTATTGATTTTCTTGTATAATACAGTTAATATAGAAAAGGGAGGGCTTTTAATGGAAACTAGAGTTTATAAAGGCAAGCAATATACAGTTGTTGACAAATATGATGCAAGCGTAATGGTTCACGATAATACTGATATTGCAATTTTAGAAAGAAATGGAAAATATTATGTCCAAAACTATGAAGGTATGGATTTGTTTATTGGACCTTTTGATGATGCAAGAAAAACAGGTGATAATGGCGAGATTTTAGTTAAGGATGTTGGCAAGGATTTCTATTATGTGCCTGGTCTCAAAAAAGAAAAACCTTATGGTGTTGGATTTATCAAAGATTACCACCCAGAATATCATTATGCAGAACCATATACTTATGGCCCAAAACTTAAAGCTGCTGCAAAAATGGCAGACGGAACAATTAGAATTAAACACAGCACAGGTCGTCTTGAAGAAGAGAGACTTAGATATTATCACGATGATGGGGTGGTTGAAATTTATGAAGATACCTACGGACACGCAAAAGGTATTGCTTATGACCTTGAATTGCCATTAGAATTCATTGTTCGTCCAGATGACCCACGTTATCCAGCAAGTGAAGTTCCAACTTATGCCATTCTTAAGGCTTATGGATTATATAGACAAGGTAAGCTTGACCTTGAACAATTACCATACAATGCGTTCTTAAATGATAAATTCTTAATGAAGGTTCTCGAACACGAAAAAGAAAATGTTAAAAAAGAGATTCTTCTTGAGGCTGAAAATGCGAGAAGTATTCTTGGTGAGTTTGCAGGACTTGGTGCCCTTGACCAAATGGCTGAGGTTGAAATTGATGAATCACTCATTCAAGGAAGACTCAATAAGATTGCTGCTATTGTAATTGGAAAAAGACAAATTGCTGTTCAAGAAGTTGAAAGACTTGCAGCGATTGAAAAGAAAGAGAGAAAAACAACATCTTCAGTTGACAGAGTTCTCGATTTTGATTCTATCGTTAAGAAATCAAATGCAAGACCAAGAAAGAAAAAAGCACCAGCAGAAGTTGCTACTGAGGTTGTTAGTCCAGTAGAAGAAGTTCCTGGCGATGCTGGAAGAGAAGCGTAGGAGGGCGATTTTATGAAGTTAACAGTTGAAAAAGTATGCAAAGTTGTAGATTTATTTTTTGACGATTTGCAAGAAGACTTGCTTAAAATCGTTCCAAAGACAGAAAAAAAGTAACAAAAAAGACGGATTATATCCGTCTTTTTATTTTGGCAAATATGTGCAGCAGTTTGGGCAAGTGGTATTGTCGCAAGTTTGAACAGTTATGCCATTTGCCTCGCAGATGTTTTCGTGATTGAATAAGCAATCTGCTGTGCAAGCCACATCTATATCTTTTCTAATTGGTGGTTGGTCAACCTTTTCAACCATTCCAATTTCTTTTTCATTAGAGGGGTTATAGGTTTTGCACGAGGTGTCCTTTGTGACCTCAACTTCTTTTGCTGTGCAATTTTGGTTTTTGTTATAGAGACAACCCTCTCTTTTGCATTTTATATCAAACATTGTTTACTCCTTTAGATAATATTATTATGTGCGATAATTCTTTATTTAAACAATGTTGACAAAAGATTTACATATTCTTATAATTAATATAGATACAGGAGGAATATTATGAAAGTTATTTTGACAAAAGACGTTAAAGGACAAGGAAAGAAAGGCGATGTAGTAAACGTTAGTGATGGATATGCTAATAACTTTTTACTTAAAAATGGTCTTGCAATCCCTGCAAACCAAGCAAATATGAATATTAATAACAGAAACAAAGAAAATGAAGCAAGACGTATTGCTGAAGAAACTGCTGCAGCAAAAGCAACAGCTGAAAAACTTAAAGATGTTACACTTAACTTTGAAATTGAAATGGGTGAGAGAGGAAAAGCTTTTGGTTCAATCACTGGAAAAGAAATCAGTGAAGGGCTTGCTAAACTTGGCTATACTGTAGACAAGAAAGATGTTAACCTTGACAAACCTATCAAAACAGAAGGTGTTTTTGAGGTTGAACTTAAGCTTTATAAGGGCGTTTCTTGCAAATTAAAGGTTTCAGTTAAAGGAAAATAAATTTAACAATAAATTTTTAAATTATTGCAAAATTTTGATATGAAAAGCGTGAAAACAGGGGCAAATAACCCCTGTTTTTATTATGAAAAAATAATTAAAATTTTTACAAAAAACCTCTTGACACTAAGCCGGGTGTATAGTATAATAATGCCGTTACTGTGTGGGCGTGGGGTCACTATGTCTTTTTTCGGGCATTTTGAATCCACCTTACAATGACTTATATAGCGAGAAAGTGTTAAAGCATTTATCTTTAATAACTCTCAAAAATAACGAATTGTCCCACTTAAATGGGGTGACGTCGGAGGTTACTTTAATTAGCCCAAGAAAGATAACTTCGACCGACAATAGTTTGAACTACTGATTCAAGCGACGGAGCGTTTTAGCCAGCCAAACTGATAGTAACCAGGGCTGAAATAGTTTCGGTAAATCTAACTTGGAGGAAAATATGGCAGTACAAAAAATGAGAATTAAGTTAAAGGCATACGATCACAACCTTGTTGACCAAAGTGCAGCAAGAATCATTGAGACCGTTAAGAAATCTGGTGCTAAATATTCTGGCCCAATTCCAATGCCAACAGAAAAAGAAGTTATTACAATACTTCGTGCAGTTCACAAATATAAAGATGCTCGTGAACAATTTGAAATGAGAACATATAAAAGACTTATTGATATCTACAATCCATCTGCAAAGACAGTTGATTCTTTAATGAAGATTGAACTTCCAGCAGGCGTTGATATCAAAATTAAACTATAAGGTCGCAGGAGGAGATAAATTACTATGAAAAATGCAATACTTGGTAAAAAGATCGGCATGTCACAGATCTTCACTGACGAAGGAAAAGTTATTCCTGTGACTGTTGTTGAAGCAGGCCCTTGCTATGTATCACAAATCAAGACTGAAGCTGTAGATGGCTATAATGCAGTTCAACTTGCTTTTATGGATGCAAAAGAAAGTAGGCTTACAAAAGCTGTTGCTGGCCACCTTAAGAAGGCTAACATCACAGCAAAAAAATATTTAAAAGAATTCAAGATTTCAGCTGAAGGTTTAGAACTCGGTTCAGAAATCAAATGTAACGTATTTAACGTTGGCGATAAAGTTGACGTTTCAGGTTACTCAAAAGGTCACGGTTTCTCAGGTGTTATCCAAAAATGGAATCAACACAGACTCCCAATGACTCACGGTACAGGTCCTGTACACAGAGAAGTTGGTTCACTTGGTGCTAACTCAACACCATCAAGAGTTTTCAAAAACCACAAGATGCCAGGTGACTGGGGTGACGAAAAAGTTACAATCCAAAATCTTGAAGTTGCAAAAGTCGATGCTGATAGAAACCTTATTTTAATCAAGGGTGCTATTCCAGGAGCTAAAGGCAGTGTAGTTACAATCTGCAGTGCTGTAAAGGCGTAAGAGGTGAATTATGCAAGCAAAAGTTTTTAATTTAGAAGGACAAGAAGTTGGTAAAGTTTCTCTTGATGACAAGGTATTCGGGGCTGAATATAATGAAGACCTCATCCATCAAGCAGTTGTTACTTATCTTGCAAATCAAAGACAAGGCACAAAATCAACCTTAACCAGAAGCGAAGTTGCTGGTGGTGGTAGAAAGCCTTGGAGACAAAAAGGTACAGGAAGAGCTAGACAAGGTTCTATCCGTGCTCCACAATGGGTTCACGGTGGCGTTGTATTTGCTCCAAAGCCAAGAGACTTCGAAAAGAAGATGAATGCTCAAATGAGAAGAGGTGCATTTATTTCTGCACTTTCAGCAATGATGAAAGAAAAAGCTATCGTTGTTGTTGATAATATGAACATTGATGCAAAAACAAAAGCTGCTGTTAAAGTTTTAGACGCACTTAAAACAAACAGAAGAGTAACAGTTGTTACAGAAAGCGTTAACGACAATGCAATTCGTGCATTTGCTAACCTTGCTGATGCTTCAGTTACAACAGCTGACATCTTAAACACTTATGACTTAGTTGTTTCTGACTATGTTGTAATGACAAAAGATGCTATTAAGAAAATCGAGGAGGGCAACAAATAATGTTAGCACAAGATATTATTATTAGACCTATCCTATCTGAAAAGAGCTATGCAGACATAGCAAACAAAAAATACTACTTTGAAGTTGCTAAAAAAGCTACAAAAACTCAAGTTAAAGCAGCTGTTGAAGAAATCTTCAAAGTTAAAGTTGAAAGCGTTAACACACTTAACGTTTACGGAAAAATTAAGAGACAAGGCAGAACCGAAGGCTTAACTGGCAACTACAAAAAAGCAGTTGTTCAACTTGCTGCTGACAGCAAGTCAATCGAATTCTTCGATAGCTTGTCATAAGATTAGGAGAGGAGAAGAATTATGGCAATTAGAAAATCAAATCCAACAACCAACGGACAAAGATTTAGATCAGTTGCATCATTTGATGAAGTTACAACAAGAACTCCTGAAAAGTCTTTACTTGAAACAAAGAAAAAGACTGGTGGACGTAACTCTTATGGTAGAATCACTGTTCGTCACATTGGTGGTGGAAATCGTCAAAAATATCGTGTAATTGACTTTAAGAGAAATAAAGACAATATTCCAGCAAAAGTTGCTTCAATCGAATACGATCCAAACAGATCAGCATATATCGCTCTTTTGAACTATGTTGATGGTGAAAAGAGATACATCTTGGCTCCTATTGGACTTGCTGTAGGTGATATGGTTGAAAGCGGTGAAAACGCTGAAATTAAAGTTGGTAACACACTTCCATTAACAAAAATTCCTGTAGGTTCAGTTATTCATAACATTGAATTCACTCCAGGTAAAGGTGGAAAAATCGCAAGAAGTGCTGGTATTTCTGCTCAATTTATGGCTCTTGAAAATGGCTATGCAACACTTCGTATGCCATCAGGAGAAATGAGAAAAGTTCCAGAAGCTTGCCGTGCAACAATCGGTCAAGTTGGTAACTTTGAACACGAAATTACATCAATCGGTAAAGCCGGTGTTAAACGTCATATGGGCGTTAGACCAACAGTTCGTGGTTCTGCTATGAACCCTGTTGATCACCCACACGGTGGTGGTGAAGGTAGAGCACCTGTAGGACACGCTGGTCCTATGACACCTTGGGGCAAACCAGCTCTCGGTTACAAGACTAGAAAGAAAAAGAACAGAACTAACAAACTTATTGTTAAACGTATTAATTAGGAGACAAAGATATGAGTAGATCAGTAAAGAAAGGCCCATTCGTGGAAGAAAGCCTTATGAAGAAAATTGAAGCTATGAATGCAGCTAACGATAAGCACGTTGTTAAAACTTGGTCACGTTCTTCTACTATTGTTCCAGATATGGTTGGTCACACAATCGCTGTTTATGATGGTAGAAAACACGTTCCTGTTTACATCACTGCTGAAATGGTTTCATGTAAACTCGGTGAATTTGCACCTACAAGAACATTTAAAGGACACGCTGGTGCAAAAGCTTTGAAGGGAGGTAGATAATAATGGCAACAAGACAAAGAGAAAGAGCTGAAAGAAATGCTCAAAACGCTGATAAGCGTCCAAGAGCTATTGCAAAAAACCTTAGAGTATCTCCTTCAAAGGTTAGAATCGTTCTTAACATCATTCGTGGTAAGGACTATTTAGAAGCTGATGCAATTTTGAGAAATATGCCAAACGTTGGTGCTGAATATGCAGTTAAGGTTTTGGAAAGTGCAGCAGCAAACGCAGAAAACAATTTAGGTATGAACAAAGCTAACCTTTACGTTGCTGAATGCTATGCAGACGGCGCAGCTGTTTTGAAGAGATATCAACCAGTTAGCAAAGGTAGAGCACACTCAATTAAAAAGAGAACAAGCCATATCACAATCATTCTTGATGAGAAAAAGGCTTAAGAAAAGGTAGAGGAGGAAAATATGGGACAAAAAGTTAATCCACACGGATACAGAGTTGGTATTAACAAGAGTTGGGACAGCAACTGGATTGCTGACAAGAAGCTTATTGCTACTTACATTCTTGAAGATAACAAAATCCGTGAATTCATTGAAAACAAATACAAAAACTGTAGCATCGCTAAAGTTGCTATTGAAAGAAACAATGACAATTCAGTTTTACTTTCACTCTACACTTCTAGACCTGGTATGGTAATTGGTCAAAAAGGTGCTGGAGTTGAAGCTATGAAAGCTGCAATTTCAAAACACATTGGTGGCAAAACTGTTAACATTAATGTTATGGAAGTTAAGCAACCAGACCTCAATGCACAACTTGTTGCTGAATCAATCGCTCAACAACTCGACCAGCGTGTAGTTTGTCGTAGAGCTATGAAACAAGCTATTGCTAGATGTCAAAAAGCAGGCGTTAAAGGTGTTAAGGTAATGGTATCTGGACGTATCAATAACGCTGAAATCGCTAGAAGTGAAACCCTTCACTTCGGTTCAATTCCACTTCAAACACTTCGTGCAGACATTGATTATGGCTTCGCTGAAGGCACAATCTATGGTAAACTTGGTGTTAAAGTTTGGATTTATAAAGGCGAAATTCTTGGTAAAGTAAACCTCGTAAAACAAGGAGGTAACAACTAATGTTAATGCCAAAGAGAGTTAAAAGAAGAAAGGTTCAAAGAGGCAGAATGACAGGTAAAGCTACTCGTGGTACAAAAGTTACTTACGGTGCTTATGGCTTAGCTGCTACAGAGCCTTGTTGGATTACATCAAACCAACTTGAAGCTGGACGTATCACAATCAACAGATGCTTCCAAAGAGGCGGAAAAGTTTGGATTAATGTATTCCCAGATAAACCAGTAACAAAGAAACCAGCAGATACTCGTATGGGTTCTGGTAAAGGTTCTCCAGAATACTGGGTTGCTGTTGTTAAACCAGGCAGAGTAATTTTTGAGGTTCAAGGTCCAACAGACGAACTTATGATTAAAGCATTGAAGAAAGCTCAATACAAACTTCCTTGCGCAACAAAAATCATTAAGAAAGAAGCTCCAGTTGCTGCTGCTGAAAAGGAGGCTAAATAATTATGAAGAATGTTGATTTTAATTCACTTACAAACAGTGAACTCGTTGAAAAACTTGCTTCTTTGAAGTCAGAACTTTTCAATTTAAGATTCACACACGCTACAGGTAGTTTGACAAACAATAGTGCACTTGCTATCTGCAAGAGAAACATTGCTAGAGTTAAAACTGTTATTCGTCAAAGAGAATTGGGCCTCGCACAAGCTCCTGAAAAAGAAGCTGTAAAAAAATCTACAAAAAAAGCTGCAAAAGTCGATGCAGAAGTTAAAGGTTAAGGTGAAATATGGCAAACGTAATTGAAAGAAATGAAAGAAAAACCAGAATTGGTGAAGTTGTAAGCAACAAAATGGACAAAACCATTGTTGTTCTTTTGAAAACAAAAGTTATGCATCCTGTATATGGAAAAACACTTAATCATTCAACAAAAGTTAAGGCTGATGATCCAGAAAATACTTGCGATATCGGCGATACAGTAGAAATTACTGAAACTCGTCCACTTAGCAAAGGTAAGAGATGGCGCCTTGTTAGAATTGTTGAAAAAGTAAAATAATGAATAGGAGATAGCAAATATGATTCAACCACAAACAAGACTCAGAGTTGCTGACAACTCAGGCGCTAAGGAAATTATGTGCTTCCACGTTGTTGGTGGTTCTGTTGTTAAAACTGCTAATATCGGAGACATTATTAAAGCTTCTGTAAAATCTGCTACACCAGGCGCTCACATTAAGAAAGGTGACGTTGTTACCGCTGTTATTGTTAGAACACAAAAAGGTGTTAGAAGAGAAGACGGCAGTTACATTAAATTCGATGATAACGCTGCAGTTATTATAAACAATGATGGAAACCCAAAGGGCACACGTATCTTTGGACCTGTTGCTCGTGAACTTCGTGCTAATCCAAAATTTATGAAAATTATTTCACTTGCACCAGAAGTTTTATAAGGAGGAAGGATAATGAAAGTTAGTATTAAAACTGGCGATACCGTTCTTGTAAATTCCGGAAAAGACTCTGGCAAAAAGGGAAAGGTATTAGCTATAAGACAAACAAAAAAAGGTGTTAGAGTTCTCGTTGAAGGCGTTAACATCGTAACAAAAGCAAAGAAAGCAAGAACAGCTCAAGATAAGAGCGAACTTGTTAAAAGAGAAGCTGCAATCGACGTATCAAACGTTAATGTTGTATGTCCATCTTGCGGCAAACCTACACGTGTTAAACACGCTGTTGTTGATGGAAAGAAAGTAAGAGTATGTTCTTGCGGTTCTGTTCTTGATACAAAATTTGTTAAAGAAACAAAAACAAAGAAAGTAGCTGCTGAAAAGACAGCTGATGAAAAGAAAGCAGAAAAGAAAACTGCTACAGAAAAAAAGTCGAAAGTTACAACAACCAAAGCTGCTAATGAAAAAGCAACCAAAACTGCTGAAACTAAGAAGCCTACAACTGCTAGATCTTCACAAAGAGGAGTGTAATCTATGGCAAATACAAAGACAACCGGAATCAGACTTAAAGACAAATACAATGCAGAAGTTGTTCCTGCAATGATTAAAAAGTTTGGTTACAAAAATGTTAATGAAGTTCCAAAGATTGACAAAATCGTATTGAATATGGGACTTGGTGATGTTAAAGATAACTCAAAGAGTTTTAACATCGCAGTTGATGAACTTGCAGTAATTTCTGGTCAAAAACCAGTTGTTACAACAGCTAAGAAATCTATCGCTAACTTCAAACTTAGAGCTGGTCAAAAGATTGGTGCTAAAGTTACTCTTCGTGGTAAGAGAATGTATGAATTTATGGATAGACTTATTGCAATCGCTCTTCCAAAGGTTCGTGACTTTAGAGGTATTGATGCTTCTACTGGTTTTGACGGAAGAGGTAACTATACTTATGGTATTAAGGAACAATTAATTTTCCCTGAAATCGTTTATGATAAAATCGAGAAAATTAGAGGTTTCGACGTAAGCTTTGTTACTTCAGCTAAATCAGATGAAGAAGCAAGAGAACTTCTCAAACTTATGGGAATGCCTTTTAAGGCCTAACGGAATTTAAGGAGAAAGAAAATGGCAAAAAAATCAATGGTTAATAAACAACAGGCTCCACAAAAATATAAAACACGTGAATATACACGTTGTTCAATTTGTGGAAGACCTCATTCAGTTCTTAGAAAATATGGCATTTGCCGTATCTGCTTTAGAGAACTTGCATATAAAGGTCAAATCCCTGGAATTAAAAAATCTAGCTGGTAATATATAGGAGGATAGATAAGTATGGTTAATGATTCAATCGCAGATTTGCTCACTCGAATCAGAAATGCTCAAACAGCAAGACACGACAGTGTTACAGTTGAAACTTCAATTATGAAGAAATCAATCGCACAAATCTTGCTCGATGAAGGTTACATTTCAGCTTTCGATGAAGTAGAAAATGGCAACAAGAACAAGAATCTTGTTATCACATTAAAATATGTTAATAAAAATCAAAAAGTTATTACTGGCTTAAAACGTATTTCAAAACCTGGTCGTAGAATTTATGCATCTTGTGAAGAACTCCCAAGAGTTCTTAACGGACTTGGTATTGTTATTGTTTCAACATCTAAAGGTGTTATGACCGATAGAGAAGCTAGAAAACTTGGTATTGGTGGCGAAGTTCTCGCCTACGTATGGTAAGGAGGAAAGAAGATGAGTCGTATAGGAAAAGCTCCAATCGTTCTTCCTGAAAATGTTACTATGACAGTTTCTGACACAAACGTTGTTACAGTTACTGGTCCAAAGGGAACACTTTCTCAACAAATTACAGGTAACATTTCTGTATGTTTGGAAGAACAAGACAACAAAAAAGTTATTATTCTTAAAGCTAATGACGAGTTGAAAGAAACAAACGCTAAACACGGTTTGTATAGAGCTCTCATTGCTAACTTGGTTACTGGCGTTTCAGCTGGTTTCTCAAAATCAATCACAATCAATGGTGTTGGTTACAAATGTGCCGTTCAAGGCAACAAATTAGTTCTTAATATTGGTTTCTCACATCCAGTTAACGTTGACATTCCAAACGGACTTACTGTTACTTGCCCAAGCATCACAGAAATCGTGGTTTCAGGCATTGACAAAGTTCAAGTTGGACAATGGGCTGCTGATGTAAAAGCAATTAAGAAAGTTGAACCATATCACGGTTATGGTATTTATTATACAAACGAACACGTTCGTAGAAAAGAAATTAAGAAGACATCATCAGGTAAGAAGTAAGGAGATAAGATATGTTTAAGAAAGAAAACAAAAACGAAGTTAGAAAAGCTAAGCATACTCGTATTCGCCACACTTTAAGTGGTTCTGCTGATATGCCTAGACTTAATGTATATCGTTCATTAAAAGAAATTTCTGCTCAACTTATCAATGATAGAGAAGGCAGAACACTTTGCAGCGCTTCTAGCCAAGAAAAAGCTTTGGCTAAAGCTGTTGAAGGTAAAACAAAAGTTGAACAAGCTTACGAAATCGGTAAAGTTATCGGTGAAAGAGCTATTAAACTTGGAATCAAAAAAGTCGTATTTGACCGTAGCGGATATGCTTACACAGGTCGTGTTAAAAATTTAGCTGATGGCGCAAGAAGCGCTGGGCTCGAATTTTAAGGAGTTGCAATGGCAGAAGAATTGGAAACAAAAGTTGAAGAAACAGTTGAAGCTACAGAAGTTAGCGAAAATGTTGAAACAGCTGAAAACAAAAAAGAAGCTAATGGCAGAGCTCGTAGACCAAGAAAAGACGGCAACCGTCGTCCAGAAAAGGTTTCTGACGGCCTCGAAAAGAGAATGGTTAACCTTAACGCTATTTCTAAAGTAACAAAGGGTGGAAAAACTCTTCGTTATGACGCACTTATGGTAGTAGGTGACAAGAATGGTAAGGTTGGTATCGGTCTCGCTAAAGCGCTTGACGTTACTCAAGCTATTGAAAAAGCAACTCTTGTTGCTAAGAAAAATATGATTAACGTTTGCATCGATGGAACTACAATTCCTCACGACGTCATTGGTAAATTTGGAACAACCAAAGTTATTATGATGGCTGCTAAAGAAGGTAAAGGTATCATCGCTGGTGGCGTTGTTCGTGACGTAGTTGAACTTGCTGGTATCAAAGATATCACAACAAAACTTTACGGTTCAAATAACCCAGTTAACTGTGTAAAGGCTGCATTTGAAGGTCTTAAATCTCTTAGAACAGCTGAAGAAATCGCTGCTCTTCGTGGTAAAACAGTTGACGAAATTAGATAGGAGGAAGACATAAATGGCAGAAACAAAGAAAGTGGCAGAAACAAAAACAGTTAAGTCTTCTGAGAAAAAAGCAGCAGCTCCAAAAGCTACTGCAGCTAAAAAGACAACAACAAAAGCAGCAGCTCCAAAAGCTACTGCAGAAAAGAAGGCAACAGCTCCAAAGGCTGCTGCTACAAAAACAACAACAGCTAAAAAAGCAGCTCCAAAAGCTGAAGTTAAAGCTGAAACAGCAGCTGTAGAAGTTGCTCCAGTTAAAGCAACTGAAACAAAGAAAACAACAAAACCAGCTGGCGATATGCTTAAAGTTACTCTTGTTAAGAGTGGTTCAGGCAGACTTGAAAAACAAACAAGAACTCTTGAAGCTCTTGGTCTCAGAAAGACAAATTCTTTCAACATCGTTCCAGACAACGCTGCAATTCGTGGTATGATTTTTGTTGTTAAGCATTTAGTTAAAGTTGAAAAAGTATAATAAGGAGAAACGCGTTTATGAAAATTCACGAATTGAAACCAGCTGAAGGTTCTGTTAAGTCAAGCAAGAGACTTGGCCGTGGTATTGGTTCTGGTCTTGGCAAAACTTCTGGTAAAGGTCATAAAGGTCAAAATGCTAGAAGCGGCGGTGGAGTTAGACAAGGTTTTGAAGGTGGACAAATGCCTTTGATTCGTCAACTTCCAAAAATTGGCTTTACAAACAACTTTAGAAAGGTTTATACTACAATTAATGTTGGTGAGTTAGAAGTTTTCGAAAATGGAACAACTGTAACAGTTGAACTTTTGAAATCTAAGAACATTATCGCTAAAATCGAGCCTTATGGTTTGAAAGTTTTAGGTAATGGAACTCTTACTAAATCATTAAACGTTCAAGCTGCTAAATTTACTGATGGAGCAGCTAAAAAAATAACCGCTGCAGGCGGAACTATTGAGGTAAAATAATGTTCAAAACCCTTGGAAGCGCATTCAAAAATCGTGAACTTAGAAAGAGTATAATTATCACATTATTGCTCCTTTTAGTCTATCGTTTGGGTTGCTTTTTACCAACACCAGGCTTAGATAGTTCACTCTATTCAAATATTGCAAATGATGACGTCACAGGTCTTTTAAGTTTGCTTAATGCTGTGACTGGTAGTGCTCTCGCTAATGCTTCAATATTTGCACTTGGTGTAACACCTTACATCAACGCTTCTATTATTGTTCAGCTTTTGGCTGTAGCAATACCAGCACTCGAACGTCTTTCAAAAGAAGGCGATGAAGGTAGAAACAAAATTAACCTCATCACTAAAATCACAGCACTTATCCTTGCCCTTGCTCAAGGTCTTGGAATTGTGCTTGGTCTTGGTGGAGATTATATTGTTCCTATTTTTGGTGCAAATTTGAAATGGCTTACAAGTGTAGTCGTAATTTTAATTTTAATGGCGGGAACATGTTTTACAATGTGGCTTGGTGACAAAATCACAGAGCAAGGCATTGGTAATGGTTTATCACTTATTATCTTCGTTGGTATCATTGCTACTGCTGCACAATCAATTGTTAATGCTATTAAAAACATTCAATATAGTATCACTTATTTGTGGGAACTTGTTGGTTTCCTTGCACTTGTTCTTCTTATTTTCTTCCTTATCGCATTTGTTGATATGGCTGAAAGAAGAATTACAGTTCAATATACAAAACAAGTTAAAGGTAACAAAATGTATGGTGGTCAATCATCATATATTCCAATGAAAGTGAACTCAAGTGGTGTAATGCCAATAATCTTTGCGTCAGCAATTATTACATTCCCATCACTTATCATTTCACTCTTTGGTAAAGATGCAACCAGCGGAGGTTTCGCTGGATTTTGGTTTAAATATTTTGGAACAGGCACTGTTCTTTACAGTATTTTAACCGCATTATTGATTTTGTTCTTTGCATATTTCTATGCACAAATTCAATTTAACCCTCACGACGTTAGTTTAAATATTCAACAACACGGTGGTTTCATTCCTGGTATTCGTCCTGGAAAACCAACAATGGAATATTTGAAGAAAGTTTCAAACAGAATCACACTTTTTGGCGCAATTTTCTTGGCATTCATAGCCCTTGTGCCATCAGTTATGTTCTCAGCAGTCGCTGTAGGTTCTCAAGGCCTTTTGAACGGCTTCACTGCAACTGGTATGCTTATCGTAGTTTCTGTTGCTATTGAAATTAGAGACCAACTTGAAGCTCAACTAATGATGAAGAGACACAAAAACATTTTATAATTAGCTAAAAATTAATAATTAATTCAATCTAAGGAGAAATGTATGAACTTTTTGATGTTTGGCGCGCCTATGGCAGGCAAAGGAACTTTAGCAAATGCACTTGCTGAAGAATACAAATTGCCAACAATTTCAATGGGAGAGCTTTTGAGAAACACAAGCAATCCTACTGTTAAAGAATATCAAGCAAAAGGAATTATGGTTCCTATGCAAATCGTTCTTGATGTTATCAAGGAAAGACTTTCTCAAGATGACGTTAAGAACGGATACATTCTTGATGGTTTCCCAAGAACACCAGAACAACTCACAGCATTTGTTGAGCAAAAAATTGCTGATATCAATGTTGTAGTTAATTTGGAAGTTCCATATGAGACATTGCTCGAAAGAGTAACAGGTAGAAGAACCTGCAAAGAATGTGGTTACATTTACAACACAAGCTGGGGTCTTGGTTATGAAACCTGCCCAAAATGTGGTGGTGAATGGGGCATCAGGTCTGATGATAATGAGGAAACTTATAAAACCAGATATGATGTTTATATGAAAGAAACATTACCTATCCTTGATTACTTCAAGGGCGAGGGTAAAGTAGTTACTGTTCAAGGTGAAGCTGAACCAGAACAAAGCTACAACAATATGATTAACGCATTTAAGGCAAGCGATATTGCTGGTCTTAAAGAGTTTATCGAAGGATAGTATGATTACTATAAAAAAAGAAAAAGAAATCGAACTTATGAGAGTCGCTGGCAGCATTACTGCTGGTGCTCTCGATGAGATTTCTAAACATATAAAACCAGGAATTTCAACGTTAGAACTTGACAAAATTGCTAATAAGTTTATAATAGATAAAGGGGCAAAACCCGCATTTTTGCGTTACAGCGGTTTTCCAAATTCTATTTGTGCATCAATCGATGATGTCGTTGTTCACGGTATTCCAAAGCAAGACATTGTGCTAGAAGAAGGTCAAATTATTGGCATTGATGTTGGCGCAAAGTTTGGGGGATATTGCGGAGACGCGGCAAGGACTTTTGCTGTAGGAAAGATTAGCGAAGACAAACAAAAACTTATGGACGTGACGAAAGAGTGTTTCTTTAGAGCAATCAAAAATCTAAAGGCAGGCTCAAGACTTGGGGACATTGGTTATGAAGTTGAGCGATATGCTGAAAAGTTCGGGTTTAAACCAGTTCGAAGTATGGGTGGCCACGGCATAGGCAAAAATATGCACGAAGACCCATTTGTTCCAATGTATGGCAGAGCTGGAACAGGAATGAAACTTGAAGCTGGAATGACACTGGCTATTGAACCAATGATAAATATGGGAACATATGAAATTGATATCGATGGTTGGGACGTTAGAACGGCAGATGGTCTGCCAAGTGCTCACTATGAGAATACAGTTTTAATTAAAGAAGATGGAGTAGAAATACTCACAAAAACTGCAGATTTGGAGGCATAGAATCTTGAGTAAAGATGACGTTATTGAAACAGAAGGAGTTGTTGTAGAGGCGATGCCTGGAGCAACATTTAAAGTTCAAATTGCTGGCGGACACATTGTCACAGCTTATTTGTCAGGAAAACTCTGGAAAAATTTTATTCGTGTTTACGAGGGCGACACAGTAAAATTAGAAATCAGCCCTTACGATTTAACTCGTGGCAGAATAATCTGGCGTAGTAAATAAATTCGAGGAGAAAAAACAATGAAAGTTAGACCTAGTGTAAAACCTATGTGTGATGGTTGTAAAGTTATTAAGAGAAACGGTAAAGTTAGAGTCATTTGTAGTAAAAATCCTAAACATAAACAAGTTCAGGGTTAGTTTTCTCTTTGGTTTTGTTTATGGAAGATGACATTTGGGAAAAAACAAGACATTCCACTTGTCTAAATATCATCTTTCATATACAAAACTGTTTATCATATTTCAAAGAGCGGCAAAGAAATTATTCTTTCTTTGAGATATAAAAAATTTAGTATTAAAAAAATATCTGTGGAGGATAAAATGGCACGTATTGCTGGTGTAGATTTACCAAATGAAAAAAGAGTAGAAATTGGTCTCACATACATTTATGGTATTGGCAGACACACTTCTAATGTTATGTTAGAGGCTACTGGAATTAATCCAGATACAAGAGTTAAAGATTTGACAGAAGAACAAATCGGTAAAATCCGTGAATATATGGATAAGAACTTAACAACTGAAGGTGAACTTCGTAGAGTTGTTAATATGAACATCAAAACTCTTGAAGAAATTAAATGTTACAGAGGACTTAGACATAAAGCTAAGTTGCCTGTTCGTGGACAAAAAACAAAATCAAATGCTAGAACAAGAAAAGGTCCAAAGAAAATTGCAACAAAGGCAAAGAAACAAATGCCTGGTAAAAAATAGTATTTTAAAGGAAGGGAAAATAAATGGCAGAAAATAAAGGTAAGAAAACTGCAACTAAAAAGCGTAGAATCACAACCAATGTTGATAAAGGTAGAGTTTATATTCAATCTTCTTTTAACAACACTATTGTGACAATCACTGACAGTGAAGGTAACGCACTTGCTGCTTGTTCAGCTGGTGCACTTGGTTATAAAGGTAGCAAAAAGAGCACACCATTCGCAGCTGGTCAAGCTGCTGAAAAAGCTGCAAAAATTGCAAAAGAATATGGTCTTAAATCAGTCGAAGTTTATGTTAAAGGACCTGGTAATGGTAGAGAATCTGCTGTAAGAAGTCTTGCAGCTGCAGATTTGGAAGTAACTATGATTAGAGATGTATCTCCAATCCCACACAACGGTTGTCGTCCACCAAAACCAAGAAGAATTTAATCTTAGGAGAAAGAAATGGCAAAATATATTAATGCAGATTGCAGACTTTGTAGAAGAGAAGGAACAAAGTTATTCCTTAAAGGTGAAAGATGCACCTCTAAAAAGTGTGCTTTAGATAAGAGACCAGGCGTTCCTGGTATGCACCCAACAACAAGAAAGAAACCATCTCAATATGCTTTGCAACTTCGTGAAAAACAAAAAGTAAAGAGAGCATATGGTCTTCTTGAAAAACAATTCCACGGCTACTATGAAGAAGCTGAAAGAATGAAAGGTAAGACTGGTGAAACAATGCTCAGCCTTCTTGAAAGAAGACTTGACAACGTTTGCTACAGATTGGGTTTAGGTTCTAGCCGTGCTCAAGCTAGACAAATTGTTAACCATACACACATCTTGGTTAACGGAAAGAAAGTTAACATTCCATCATATCAAGTTAAAGTTGGTGATGTTATTTCTGTTAAAGAAACTAGTGCAAAAAGTGAACTCTTTGCAGCTGTTAGAGAAGCAAGAGTTATCGTTCCAAAGTGGCTTGAGTTTGACCCAGCTACACTTACTGGAAAAATCGTTGCTCTTCCAGCACGTGAAGACATCGACCTTACAATCGCTGAGCACCTTATTATCGAGCTTTACTCTAAATAATAATTAATTGGAGGAATTTTATGTTAGAAATCGAAAAACCAAGAATTGAATGTGTAGAAGAAAAAGGCGGTTCTTATGCAAAGTTTGTTATGGAACCACTTGAAAAAGGATTTGGCGTAACCATTGGTAACGCACTCCGTAGAATTTTACTTTCAAGCCTTCCTGGTTCAGCTGTTACTAATATTAGAATAGCTGGTGTTGATCACGAATTTATGGCACTCAAAGGTGCTAAAGAAGATGTAACTGAAGTTGTTTTGAATATGAAAGGACTTGCAGTTAAAATTGATTCTGATGACAAAAACTTTAAAAAGACATTAAAACTCAAAGCGCACGGTCCTTGCGTTGTTACAGCTGCTGATATCGCTGATGACGACG
Source organism: Clostridiales bacterium (assembly GCA_015055905.1). Lineage (GTDB taxonomy): Bacteria > Bacillota > Clostridia > Christensenellales > UBA1242 > RGIG1681. Next base: position 18,574 of record SVHI01000001.1, read on the forward strand.
AAGTTCATATTATGAACAAAAATATGTATATCTGTTCACTTGAAGAAGATGGCGAACTTGATATGGAAATTATGGTTGCGCAAGGTAGAGGTTACGTTCCTGCAGATAGGAACAAAGATATGAGTCTTCCAATTGGTTATATTGCTATTGATAGCATTTATACACCTGTAAAGAGAGCAAGTTATGTTGTTGAAAACACTCGTGTTGGTCAAAACACTGACTTCGATAAACTCACTCTTGAAGTAACAACAAATGGCACAGTTTCTGCTAAAGAAGTTGTTAGTTTATCTGCTAAACTTATGAACGAATACAACTGTTTGTTCATTGAGCTCGTTGAAAATATGGCTAATTCTTCAATTTTGGTTAGCCGTGAAGAAGACAAGGTGCATAAATTGCTCGTTATGAGCGTTGAAGATATGGATTTATCTGTTCGTTCTTACAACTGCTTAAAACGCGCTGGCATCAATACAGTTGAAGATTTAATCAAGAAAACTGAAGATGATATGCTTAAGGTTAAAAATCTTGGCAGAAAATCACTTGATGAAGTTATTCACAAATTAGAGAGTCTTGGACTTGGTCTTAAGACAAATGAAGATTAAGGAGAAAGGGTATGAATACAAAATTAGGAAAGCCAACAGACCAAAAGCTTGCATTAGTTGCTAACCTTGCAACAGACCTTTTGTGGTATGGCAAAATTGAAACTACTTTTGAAAGAGCTAAGTCTGCCGCTAGACTTGCTGAAAAAATTATTACTCTTGCTGTAGATACATATGAAGACGTTGTTACTGTTGAAAAAACAACACTTGATAACAACGGCAAAGAAAAAACAGTTTCTGTTTCTAAAGATGGCGTTAAAAAGCTCAATGCTAGAAGAGCTATCATTGCTGAATTATATGACAGACAAGAGCAAAGAAAGAAAGGCGAAAAACTTGTTGATTTCGAAGCTAGAACACAAGGTATTGAAATGCCTCTTATTGAAAAAATCTTTGATGACATCGCTCCAAAATATGCTGAAAGAATCAAAGAAAAAGGTCAAAGAGGTGGCTATACAAGAGTTTTGAAAACTACAATTCGTCGTGGTGACAATGCTCAAATGGCTATTGCTGAATTGGTTAAATAATTAAAAAATTATTAAAGCACTGACAATTTGTCAGTGCTTTTTATTTTCTTAAAATTATTTTTGCAAAGTTCATCATTTCTTTTTTTCTTAATTTTTCATCAATTTTTAAATATTTTTCAAATATTTTATATTGTTTTTCGTCAAGTGTGCTCACAAGGTCTGCTAGCAGCTGGGTTCGTTTAGTTTTTAAATCATCATAATTTGATTTTGTTTTATCTAAACTATCCATATTATGTCTCCTTGAATAAATTATAATTCTTACTATAGTGAGATGTTAATTATAATTCTTACTTTTGTGAGATACTAAATATATGGAAAACAAGTTTAAAGATGTTTTGAAAGAAATTAGATTAGAAAAGAACGTGAGTCAAGTAAAACTTGCAGAGGCGATTGGTGTTAGCAAGGGCATTATTAGTATGTGGGAAACTGGTCAGCGAGAACCAACCCTTTCTTCTCTTGTTTCTTTGGCTGACTATTTTGGCGTGTCTCTTGACTATTTAGTTGGAAGGGAGCAATAATTTGTTTTGTTTTATGGTTATTTTTAGTATAATAATTTTATAAAGGAGAAAAATTATGAGTTTAACTATTAAAAGATGTTTAAAATGCGGTGCAACTGTAGAAGTTTTGCACGATTGCACTTGTGAAAATTGTGGTGTTAAATGCTGCGGGGAAGAAATGAGAGTTCAACTTCCAAACACTGTTGATGCGTCTGTTGAAAAACACCTTCCAGTTGTTGAAGTGAATGGGAATGAAGTTGTTGTTTATGTTCCACACGTTATGGAAGATGTGCATTATATTGAATGGATTGCACTTGAAACAGAAAATTCACTTTGTAAAAAATTCTTGAAACCTGGTGAAGAGGCTAGGGTTACATTCCCATACAAGCCAGGCAGTGTGGCTTATGGATATTGCAACTTGCACGGTCTTTGGAGCACTGAAATTAAGTAAATAAAAAAATCATAGGAAATTTCCTATGATTTTTATTTTGTTCAAAATTTATCCCAAAAGCATAATTGATGTTTGGCAGAATATGATAAGTGATAAAATATCGACAACAGTTGTAATGAATGGGCTTGCGACTACGGTTGGGTCAAGGTGGCATTTTTTAGCAAGAAGTGGAAGACAAGCGCCAATAACTTTTGCTGCACAAACTGTTACAAAGAGTGAGATTGAAACAGCAAGTGAAATTTTTATGGTGTATTCATAACCAAAGAGAAGGTTATCGATAAGTTGAAGTTTTGCAAAACATACAATAGCAAGAGCAAGTGCTGTGATAACTGCAACGCGGATTTCTTTCCAAATAACTTTCAGTATATCTTTAAACTCGACTTCTTCAGTGGCAAGTTCCTGAATGATTGTAACTGATGCTTGGCTACCAGAGTTACCGCCTGTTCCCATAAGCATAGGGATACAAGCGAAAAGAAGTGGGCTCAATGTGTTGAGTGTGCCTTCATAGGTGTTAATGATAATACCAGTGAATGTTGCTGATAAAAGTAAAAGCACAAGCCAAGGGATTCTGTTTCTAAAGATTGCAAACACATTTGTTTGAAGATATGGTTTTGATGTTGGTGCGATACCTGCCATCTTGCTGATATCTTCTGCAGCCTCTTCTTGAATGACGTCGATAGCGTCGTCAACGGTAACAATACCAATGATTCTGTTTTCGCTGTCAACGATAGGAACTGCCAAAAGGTCGTATTTTGACAAAAGATTTGCAACTTCTTCTTTGTCGGTTGATGTGTGAGCAAAGATAATGTTTTCTTGCATAAAACTGCTAATTTTTTCATAAGGGTTGTGAGTGATAATATCTTTTGCTGAAACAATACCAAGAAGTTTCTTTTTGTCATCAGTAACATAACAAGTGTAGATTGTTTCTTTGTCGAATGCTTGTCTACGAATTTTTTTGAGTGCGTCGTCAACTGTCATATTTGCACGAAGTGTGATGCACTCGGTTGTCATAATTGAACCAGCACTGTCTTTTGGGAAACCCAAAAGTCTGTTGATGTCGGCTCTATTTTCAGCGCTTGCAACTTTCAAAATTTTTCTTGCAACGTTTGAAGGCATTTCTTCAATAATGTCTGCAGTATCGTCGTTGTAAAGGTCATTGATAATCTTTGAAAGTTCACTTTCAGTGAATGTTTTAATAATGATTTGTTGAGCGTCATTATCCATTTCAACGAAAACGTCACTGGCAAGGTCTTTTGGCAAAAGTCTAAAGATTACAACAACTTTTTCTTTGCCAACATCGTTTAAAATTTCAGCGATATCAACAGGTTCCATTTCTGAAAGAATAGGCTTGAGACTTGAAAATTTCTTATTTTCGATGTTATCGATGATTTCCAAGATTTTTTCGTGTCGTGCGTCAGCGTCTGATTTAATTAAGATTTCATTAAAAATGGTTTTGTTAACCTTATCTTCAATTTCATCAACTTCCAAAAGAGTTTCAGAAAATGATGCAAAATCAATATCAGTGATATTTTCAACCAAGAATGCTTGCAAGTCAGCTGGAAGCATTGTGAAAACGTGAGAGGCGATATCGTGGGGGAGTTTTGTGAACACTGGCACGATTTGTTTTTTGTCGATGTCTTTAATCGCATTTGCAAGTTCTTCAATTTCGAGTTTTGAAACATATTCTTCAAATTCTTCGAATTGCTCAATGCTGATAAGTTCGATTAATCTTTCTTTTATCATTTTGAATTCCTCCCATTAAAAAAAGTTCCACGCTCAAACGAGCGGGAACTTAAAATCCACCTTTTTACTCGTTCAAGCGTTAGCTTCACAGGGCGGTGAAATTGCGTTAAATTTTCCCTTGTTTTGTTTCGAGAAAACTTGTTCAAACCATATTAAAAAAGTCTCCTTTTTTAATCGGCAGCAACCCATATCCCTGTGGTAGCCTTACCTACCGAAATAAATAACAAGATTATTATATAAATAAAACTATTACTTGTCAATAATTTGCGAAAAAAATTTTCCAAATCAATATATAATATTCGATTTTATTTGGAATTTTCCAAATGTTTAATTATAATGAAATTGAAAAGTGAGGTATTATGAACTTTATTGAGACAATATATAATCAAATTTTGAAAATGAGGAAGAAAGTTTTTTCAGTAAATGACGTTGCAAAAGCAACAGGTCTTGAATATGGCTTTGATAAAAGAACTCTCGTAAAGACTCTTGATGGGCTTGTTAGAGATGGAAAACTTGCTAAGGCAAAAAACGGCAATTATGCCCTTGAAAACAAGACTCAATTAATAAAATGCACACTTCTTGGAACCAGTAAAGATTATGCCTTTGCAAGGCCAATTACGGGCGAAAAAGACAATGATATTTTTATTTCTATTGCAAATATGAACGATGCTTGCCACGGTGACAAAGTTATGGTTGAAGTGGGCATTTCTGGCAGAGATAGAAAATATAAAATGAATATGCCGCTTGTTGCAAAAGATAAGAGAGAAGGTAGAGTTGTTGAGATTTTAGAAAGAGGCTTTAAGGTTGTTGTTGGTATTCTTTCAATTTCTGACAGAGGCGTTGCAACTGTTCTTCCTGATGACAGAAGATTTGCAGATTCTGTTTTCGTTTCTGCTGAAGATGTTAACGGCGCTCCAAACAACTCAAAAGTTGTTCTTGACATCATTGATTATCCATCACCAATCAAGATGGCGAGGGGTGTTGTTCGCGAGGTTCTTGGTGACCCAAGTGATGTTAGAGTAACAACCCTTTCAATTATTCGTTCATTTAACCTTTTTGAGGAGTTTCCTGAAGAGGTTGAGGCTGAGGCAAAACGAGTTTCAGTTCCTATTGAAAAAGAATCTCACGAGGGCAGAAAAGACTATCGTGACCGCTTGATTATCACAATCGATGGCGAAGATGCTAGAGATTTTGACGACGCGATTTCGCTTACAAAAGAAGGCGATATTTATAATCTTGGTGTATATATTGCTGACGTGTCACACTATGTTCGCCCAGGTTCAAAGATTGATGAAGAGGCTTTCAAGCGTGGAACATCTGTATATTTCCCAGACCACGTTCTTCCAATGCTTCCAGTTGCGCTTTCAAATGGAATTTGCTCACTCAACCCAAATGAAGACAGATTCTCTTTGGCTGTTGAAATGAAACTTAATGCTGCAGGAAAGATTTTAGATTATGAAATTCACAAAGGTATCATTAGGTCTGCATACCGAATGACCTATACAAAGGTTACTAAAATTTTGGAAGGCGACAAAGCCCTTTCAAATGAATATAAAGAAATCGTGCCAATGCTATTTAATATGGCAGAACTTGCTAAGATTTTAATCAAGCGTAGAGACAATGCTGGTCAACTTGACTTTGATATCCCAGAACCACAAATCATTTTGAATGATGACGGAACGGTTGCAGATATTCACAGAAAACCACGAGAGATGTCTGACAGAGTTATCGAGCAATTTATGGTGCTTACAAATGAGGTTGTGGCTCGTCACTTTGACCACTTGAAACTTCCATTTGTATATCGTGTTCACGAAACTCCAGCGCTTGAACGTGTTAGCAAATTTAGAGCATTTGTTGGTGCGTTAGGGCTCATGTTCTCAACCACTGGAAGTGAACCAAGTCCAAAAGACTTCCAAACACTTTTGAAACTTTCAGAAGGTCAAGACTATTCAACGGCGCTTTCAAAGGTTATGCTTAGAAGTATGTCAAAAGCAAGATATGAGGTTGAAAACCTTGGTCACTTTGGCTTGGCACTCAAAGACTATTGTCACTTCACATCACCAATTCGTCGTTATCCTGACCTTATCATTCACAGAATCATAAGCGAATCGCTTGAAGGCAGACTTGACGGAAAGAGACTAAAGTTCTATGAATCATTTGTTCAAGACGCTGCAGAACGCTCAAGCACAACCGAAAAACAGGCTGAAGAGGCTGAAAGAACAGTTGACGACCAAAAATGCACAGAGTATATGCAAACCAAAATTGGTGAGGTTTTTGAGGGTGTTGTTTCTGGTGCAACTCCAAACGGTTTCTTTGTTGAACTTGACAACACCGTTGAAGGTTTTGTGTCAGTAAATAGACTCCCTGAAGGACACTATGAATATGATGAAAACCGCTATGCTCTTTCAGGTATGGGAAAGGTTTACAAAATTGGCGACAGAATTTCAATTAGAGTTGTTTCAACTGATGTGGTATTAAGACACGTTGACTTTGAACTTGCTGACTTCCATAGAGAAGATACACCTGAAACTGAAGAACTTTTCAGTGCTAGGGAATATAGAAAGAACAGCCGTTCAAACGGCGGAAGAGGAGGCGACAGACGTGGTGAACGTCATAATGACCACAGAGACCGCCACTCAAGAAGCAAGTCAAAAAGAAGAAAATTTAGATAAACAAAAAGATGGGCGAACCCATCTTTTTGTTGTGAGCGGGTCACAAACATTGTTTGGCAAGGTTCTTGATTTGCGTGAGTGAAAGTGATATAATATCGTTATGAAAATGATAACTGAAAATAGAGAGGCAAGGCATAATTATTTTCTTGAAGACTTTGTTGAGGCAGGCATTGTGCTTGTTGGCAGCGAAGTTAAGTCTTTGCGTGCAGGAAAATGCAATTTGAAAGATAGTTATGTTGTTGTTCGTGGCGGTGAAGTCTTCCTTTTGAATGCGTTTATTTCGCAATTTGAAAAAACTTCAATGTTTGCGCCAGACGAAAGACGAACAAGAAAACTTCTTTTGAACAAAGCAGAGATTTCAAAGTTTGAAAGAAAGACCAAAGAAAAGGGTCTCACAATCGTTCCAACAAAAATGTATTTTAAGGAAGATAAAGTCAAAGTTGAAATTGCACTTGCAAAAGGAAAGCATCTTTATGACAAAAAGAAAGATTTGATGAAAGCCGACCTCAAACGTTATGCAGAACGTCAAATCAAAAATGATTAGTTATTATTTTCGTAAAAGCATTATGGGGGTGTTTTGGTTTCGACAGGGAGCTGGAATTGTTACTTATAAGCGTGTGCGTAGCCCAAACTACGTAAAAAATTGGAAAAAAATAAACGCAAATAGCGATTTTAATGCTGCTGACGCAGCAATCGCAGCGTAACTAATCGCTGCACGGCAATCTAACGTTGCTCACAGGCCTTAGGTTGTTGTTAATTTATGTGGGTTGAAAAGTGTTGATGTTGGTGCAATGCTTTTCGAGATAACACCAAATCGCAAGAATGTATTTTGTTTGTTTCGAAACTCTTGTTAAACAATAAAACAGACTGGCACACGAAGAAGGGGTAATCGTTCGCTTTTTGGACGCGAGTTCAAATCTCGCCACCTCCACCAGCAAAAGACTAGGGAAAACCTAGTCTTTTTATTTAGTCGCTGGCTCGATTCGGTGAACACCTGTGACGCTCTAAAGGTTCTTGCTATTGTGTCGCGTTTGCTCCTTTCAAATCTCGCCACCTCCACAAATTGCATTCTAAATTGAATCCGATTATCTGGGTTCGATTTTTATTTGTGTCACACTTTCTTGAATTAGCAAATTTTCAGGGTTAAAATTTTGTATAATTGCTAAATTTAAGGAGAAATGATAAAATATGAGTGTATTTGATGACATCAAAGAATCGGTAGAAAATTATTTCAAGGAAAAAACTACTAAATATTCACAATCATCAAAATGGAAAGGATATAAGCTTGGAATAACATTAAAACATTGTTCTGTATGCTATGAAAGAAATAATAAAATTTACGAAGCAGATTATGATGAACCGGAATTACCTGAACATTATGGTTGCAAATGTTATTTGGAATGGCTTAGAAGTTTAGGCGTTGGAAAAGCAACAGAACTAGGATTAAATGGTGCGGACTTTTATTTAAAACATTATGGATACTTACCAGATTATTATATAACAAAACAAGAAGCAAAAAGTTTGGGGTGGAAATCTTATAAAGGAAATCTTGACAAAGTTGCACCTGGAAAAATGATGGGCGGAACAATTTATCTAAATATAGAAAAACTATTACCAGAAAAAGAAGGTCGAATTTGGTATGAGTGTGACATTGATTATCAAGGTGGATACAGAAACAATGCAAGGCTTGTTTATTCAAACGATGGTTTAATTTTTAAAACAGATAGCCATTATACAAGTTTTATTGCAATTGAATAAGGAGAAAGCTATGATTAAATATGAATTTAATAGAAATGAATTCGAATGGGCAGAAGAGTTTTATGACATTATTCAAAAGAAAATGAATTTGCCAGATTGGTTCGGCAAAAATGCTGATGCGTTATGGGATATGCTAACAGGACATATCGAAACGCCTTGTGAAATTACGCTTACTGGATTTAATAAAGAAGAAATAAATAAATATAACAAATTAATAATTGATAGAATACTTTTTTGTTTTGAAGAAGCAGAAAGAGAATTTCCAGACGAATTTAAAATAATAATGAAGTAAGCGTTCATCTCAATTATTACGTTTTATGCAGATAAAAACAAAGTCAAATTGGCTTTGTTTTTTTATTGCAAAATTCGAGGGTTGAATATATAATTTGGTTAGGAGATTTTTATGAACTGTCCATTTTGTGAACTTGATGACAAAGATATTTCAAACACCATTATTGAAGCAACTGAAAGTTTTTTGATTCTTCCAACCAAGGGCTCGCTTTGTGATGGCTATTTGCTGGTTATTCCAAAACAGCACTTAAACTCAATGAATGAGTTAAGCCACGAACAAAAGCAAGAACTTATTTTTGTGCTGAAAAAACATAGAGAAAAATTCTATGAAGTTTATGGAAAATACCCATTTTTTTTTGAACACGGGTCAGCGGGTGAAAACGCAGAAGCGTCATCAAAGAGTGTGACCCACGCACATATTCATATTGTGAATCATAATTTCAAAAACGAGAACGAAATAAAAGAGCAGATAAACTTGAAAAGGGTGAGTGAAGAAGAGTTTTTTGAAAACAAAAAAGCCAATTATATTTCTTATATTTCACCAGAGTTTGAGTTCTTTATTTCCTATAATTTCAAGCCAGTCAGCCAGCAAATGCGAATTTATATAGCAAACGATTTGGGGCTTGCAGACTATAACTGGAAGACCTCAAATTTTGACAACAATATTTTATCAACAATAAAGAATTTTAAGATAGATTAGTAACAAAAGACTAGGGAAAACCTAGTCTTTTTTGTTTGTCGATGGGGAATAATTTATGATAGAATGAAACAAGATTAAGACAAAAGGAGAACACTAATGGAAATTAGCAAAAATATAAAATATGTTGGTGTGAATGACAAGGAAATTGATTTGTTTGAGGGTCAATATGTTGTCCCAAACGGAATGGCGTATAACTCTTATGTTATTTTAGATAATATGGTTGCTGTTATGGATAGCGTTGACGAGCATTTCGCTGGTGAATGGCTTGAAAACATCAAAGCAGTTTTGGGTGAAAGAAAACCAGATTATTTGGTTGTTCAACATATGGAACCTGACCATTCAGGAAGCATTATGGATTTTGTTAAGGAATTCCCAGAAACCAAAATCGTGTCGTCAGCAAAAGCTTTTGTGATGATGAAAAACTTTTTTGGAACTGACTTTGCTGAAAAGCAAGTTGTGGTGGCGGAGGGTTCAAAACTTGAACTTGGCGAACATAAACTTTCGTTTATTGAAGCGCCTATGGTTCACTGGCCAGAAGTTATTATGACATTTGAAGAAACCGAGGGTGTTTTATTCTCAGCAGACGCATTTGGAAAATTTGGTTCACTTGACACAGATGAAGAATGGGCTTGTGAAGCTCGCAGATATTATATCGGCATCGTTGGAAAATTTGGTCTTCCAGTTCAAACTTTGCTCAAAAAAGCGGCTGGTTTGAACATTAAAACAATTTGTCCATTGCACGGACCAATCCTTACTGAAAATCTTGGTTATTATATTGACCTTTATAACACTTGGTCAAGTTACGGCGTTGAGAGTGAGGGTGTTGTGATTGCTTACACATCGGTTTATGGCAACACAAAAAAGGCAGTTAACAAACTTGCTGAATTGCTTGAATCAAAGGGACAAAAGGTTGTTGTTAATGACCTTGCAAGATGTGATATGGCTGAGGCTGTTGAAGACGCATTTAGATATGGCAAAATCGTGTTTGCCACAACCACTTATAATGGAGATATCTTCCCATTTATGAAAGAGTTTATTAACCACTTAACTGAAAGAAATTTCCAAAACAAAGTTGTTGGTTTCATTGAAAACGGAAGTTGGGCACCAACCGCTGCAAGAGTGATGAAAACAATGCTTGAAAAATGCAAAGATTTAACATTCACCCAAACAAGCGTTAAGATTATGTCAGCACTAAACGCAGAAAACGAAACTGCTCTTGAATCGCTCGCAAATGAGCTTTGCAAATAAAGCAAAAGGAAGTCAATTTTGACTTCCTTTTTATTTTACAAAAATATCGTTTGATGAACGGTTGGTGTATTCTTTCTTTAAAAGTGTTGCCATTTGTTCAGGCGTTTCTTTGCAGTCTCTATCGAGCCAGAGTTTGCACATTTCTTTGATTCCTGCACCAAAGAAGGTTGCGCGGTATGCAATTTCAATAGAGTCCGCAGTAACTGCTTTTTCATTTAGGTTTTCCAAAATTTGCGACTTGGCATTCTTTTCAGCAACGGTTGTGTATGGGATATTTAAAAAAGCTTTATAGAAATATTTATTCTTTTCAACAAATTCAAACATTTCCAAAAAGGCATCATTTTCTTGTCTGTTTCCAAAGTCAAATATAGAAGCCATACTATTTGCAAACCTTGACTCAATTGTAACAACAAGGTCATTAATGTCATCATAGTGTGCATAAAAAGTGCTGCGGTTGATTTCTGCTTTTTTGCAAATTTGGCTTATTTTAATGTCTTCATATTTGTGATTTAAAATAAGTGCCAAAAATGCAGTTTCAATTTTTTCGCTACTATTTTTATATCTTTGGTTGTTTTTAATATTCATAAACGCCTCGTTATTTTATTCCAACAGATGTTGGTTTTTTGTTGTGTGTAAAAAACTCAATTTATTGATGCTGTAATTTTAAAATAGTATAATTTTATTAGTTAGTCAAGTGTTGGAATAATGATTTGGCTAAATTTTATTTCTAAGGAGATTATTAAAATGGCAGAAAAGAAAGATAACATCTTCAAAAAGATAGGAAGATTCTTCAAAAAATCATTTAGTGATATGGGTGAAAGTGCAAAAGCACAACACGAAGTTGACAAAGCAAACCTTGCAGCTGTGAAGGCTGAATCAAAGGCAAACTTTGAAGAAAACAGAGGAACAAACACTTTTAGAAAAGCAAAAGAAATCGGCAAACAATCTTGGGACGATGCTCATATGACACCAGCAGAAAGAACTGCAAAAACAAGAGAAGAACAACAAAAGCAAATTGAAGAAGCAAATGCAAGAATCAAAGCAGCAAACGAAAGATATGAAGCTGCAAAAGTCACAAAAAAAGCTGTTGAAACAACAGAAGAAAAAACTGAAAAAGAATAATCTAGGAGCGAAAAATGAACGCAATAGAAATTAAAGGATTAAAGAAGTCTTTCCGTGGGATGTATGCTTTGAATGGACTCAATATGACCGTTCCAGTAGGTTCAATCTATGGCTTTATTGGTGAAAACGGAAGCGGTAAGTCAACCACCGAAAAACTTATCTGCGGACACCTTGTAAAGGACGCAGGGACTGTTAAGTTGTTTGGAAAAGACTACACTGACCCAGGCGTTAGAGTGCGTGTTGGTGCGCTCATTGAAAACGCAGGCTGTTTTCCAGGTTCAAGCATCTACACAAACCTTAAAATGCAATGTTTAAACCTTGGCATTGAAAATGCTGAAGAAGAGATTGATAGGGTATTAAGTATCGTTAGAATGGACGAGCACAAAGAACTCAAATTCAAAAAGTGTTCGCTTGGTATGAAACAAAGAGTTGGTATTGCAATGGCGCTTTTGGGTAGCCCAGCACTTTTGATTCTTGACGAACCAATCAATGGCTTAGACACTGACGGTATGCGTATTATGCGTGAAATTTTGGTTGATATCACAAAAAATTACAACTGCACAGTTTTGATTTCTTCACACATTTTGGGTGAACTTGAAAAGATTGCAACACACTACGGAATTATCCGTCAAGGCAAAATGATTCAAGAACTTTCAGCCGAAGAAATGGAAGCAAGAGCAAGAGTTTTTGTTTCACTCAAAGTTTCAAACACTGAAGGTGCACTCAAGGCGCTTGGAAAGATGTTTAAAAATGTTCGTGAAGAAGAAGGATTCATTCGCGTTTACGACGAAGAAAACACAGAGTCAATTGTTGAATTTTTGATTTCAAAAGGATTTGTTCCAAGCCAAGTTAAAAAGAATAAGGTTGGTTTGGAAGAATATTATATTGAACTTATGAGTAAAAAGGAGAGGGCATAATATGGAACAAAATAAACAATTAAAATTCGAAAGCCCTAGCTTTATCACAAGAATCAAGAGTATGCTTAGCGTTGACTTTTATAGACTCTTCCACACTCCACTTTTCTATATTTTCATTGCGATTGCTGCAATCATTCCTGCAATGATTATTGGAACAACTGGAATGGAAGGTTCTCAAACTGGGGCTATTTTCACAAACACTTGGCAAGCGATTGCTGTTGAAAAACCACTTTATGTTATTGAAAACATCGGTCAATATGCCAATATGAATATGGTTTTCATTTTTGGTGGAATTATGGTTTCAATCTTCATTGGCCACGACTACAAGAGTGGATATGTAAAACAACTTTTCACAACCCACGCAAAAAAGCAAGACTATATGATTTCAAAATCACTCACTTGCGCGTTTGCTATGGTTTGTATGTGCGGAACATACTTGGTTGGAACTGTTCTTGCTGGTGCACTTGTTGGCTTGTCATTCAAGGTCAACTTTGGTTCACTTGTTTGTGCACTTCTCGGCAAGGTTATAATGAGCCTTGGTTGGGCAAGTCTTTACACATTCTTGAACGTAATTTTTAGAAAATATTTCGCAGTTTCAATTTTGTCATCATTCTTCTTTGGAACTGGCATTTTGATTATCGGCGCAGCAGCAATTCTTGGCAACAGCGCAGTGCTTAATATTTTCTTATATGGCTCATCAGTTTACGCGTGCCTTTCAAGCAACTTTGTTTCAGTTTTGGTTTGCTTGCTTTGTTCAGTAGTCTGGTCAGTTATCTACAACGTTCTTGGAACTTATATTTTAAATAAGAGTGATGTTTATTAAGGAGGAAGGGTATGAACGCTATTGAAATTAGAAACTTAACAAAAAGCTTTGGCGAAAAACTAGCCCTTTCTGGTCTTAATATGACCGTTCCAGAGGGCTCAATTTATGGCTTTATTGGAGAAAACGGAAGCGGAAAGTCAACAACTGAAAAAATCATTTGTGGGCTAATTCACAAAACTGGTGGTTCTGTTAAACTTTATGACAAAGACCACACCGACATCGATGTTCGTGCAAGCGTTGGCGTTTTAATTGAATCGCCAGGCTGTTATCCAGGTTATAGTGTTTGGAACAATCTTATGCTCCAAGCAACAAACCTTAGGCTTAAAAACAAAGAAGACGAAGTTAGAAAAGTTCTAAAACTGGTTAGAATGGAAGGTGCTGCGTCAAATAAATTCAAAAACTGTTCACTTGGTATGAAACAAAGAATCGGCATTGCAATGGCACTTTTAGGAAACCCTAAGTTATTGGTTCTTGACGAGCCAATCAATGGCTTAGATGCCGATGGTATGCGTATTATGCGTGAAATTTTAACCGACATCGCAAAGAGCGGTTCTACTGTATTGGTTTCATCACACATTTTGGGCGAACTTGAAAAAATTGCAACTCACTACGGAATTATTCGTGGCGGAAAAATGATTGTTGAAATGACCGCTGAAGAACTTGAAAATAGTTGTCCAACATTTGTTGCACTCCAAACAAAAGACCTCAAAAACACAAAAGAAGTTTTGGAGAAAAAATATTCAAAAGTTCGCTACGACGAAGAAAAAGAATACCTTCGTGTTTATGATGCTGAAAGTCCAGAAGAGGTTGCAAAATTCCTTTATGATAACAAGATTATTATAAATGAACTCAAAACCGACAAAATTGGTCTTGAGGAATATTACATCAACCTTATGAATGACAAGGAGGGAAAATAGTATGAAGTTTGAAAAAAATACTTTCAAAAAGAGACTATCAAGTATGCTTGCTGTTGACTTTAGAAGAGCATTCACAAGCCCTCTTTATTATTTGATGGTTGGAATTTCTCTTGTTATTCCAATCTTAATCTTGGTTATGGTCACAATGATGGACGGTTCAGTTTCAGTCAATCCACAAACTGGCGAAGAAACAATTATGAAAGGGTTTGATACAGTTTGGCAAATCATCGGCTCCGCTGGTGGTGCGGGTGCAATGAGTATGGACATCACAAGTATGTGTAACATTAATATGATGTATTTCGCAGTTGCTGTGTTTGTTTGCATTTTTATTAGCGACGACTTTAGAAGCGGCTATGCGAAAAACTTGTTCACGGTTCGTTCTAAAAAAGACGACTATATCATTTCAAAAATGGCAATCAGTTTTGTTGCTGGAGCAAGTATGCTTATTGCATTCTTTATCGGCTCAATGATTGGCGGTAAGGTGGCGGGGCTTTCATTTGACCTTGGTTCAGTGTCTGCCGCAAATGTCGTTATGAGTATGCTTTCAAAGATTTTCCTTGTTTCAATCTTTGCTGCAATCTTTGTTATGGCTGCAGTCATTGCAAAGCAAAAATTATGGCTTTCAATATTGCTTTCACTTGGCATTGGAATGTTGTTCTTCACAATGGTTCCAATCATCACTCCTCTCGATGCAGGAATTGTTAATGTTATTCTCTGCTTGGTGGGTGGTGCAATTTTTAGTGTAGGCATTGGCATTGGGTCATATCACATTTTAAGAAAAACAAATATTGTTTAACACCTTTTCTCGTAAACTCGTAAGAATATTTGCACCAATGCTTTAATTGTTTATAATATAACTAGAGGTTTATATGATTAACTGGAAAAAAGTAGGGCTAAATTTATTATATCCGCATCTTGCTGTTATTTTGCTATTAACACCTATATCGGTGGCTTTTTTGGTGTTCTCTTTAATTTATTTTGACCAAACATCAATCGTGGCAATCATTTCTTATTTGCTCGCGTTTTATGTTTTGTTGGTTGTCTGTTTTAGAGTCCCAAGAATGATTCAATTTTTCAAAAAGGTTAAGCACGAAAACAAGTATGTGAAAAAATATTTCAGTGATGTTCGATTGAGAATGAATATTTCACTCTATGGCTCACTTATCTGGAATGTTGCGTTTGCAATTTTTCAACTTTGGCTTGGCTTTAAAGATAATTCTCTTTGGTTTTATTCAATGTTTGCATACTATGCAATTTTGGCAGTAATGAGATTCTTTTTAGTTAGGCACACAAGAGCCTATGACATAAAGGAAAATGAAGAAAAAGAAATCAAAAATGCAAACCTATGTGGCTGGTTGCTTTTAGTGATGAACCTTGCTCTTGCGGTAATCATCACATTTATTGTTGTGTGGAATAGAACGTTCTATTATCACGAAATCACAACAATCACACTTGCAGCCTACACTTTCACAACATTCACTTTTGCAATAATAAATATTGTTAGATACAGAAAATATGAAAGTCCTGTCTATTCGTCAGCAAAAGCAATTTCGCTTATTGCAGCGACGGTTTCAATGCTAACCTTAGAAACTGCAATGCTCACAACATTCAGCACAGGTGATGACGCAGGCTTTAGGCAATTAATGCTTGCCTTAACAGGAGCCGCAGTCACCATATTTGCAATTACAATGGCAGTGCTTATCATCATAAAAAACACAAAAAAATTAAAACAACTAAAGACTTCTAAATAGGAAGTCTTTTTTTCTTGCAAAATAACTTTATATATGTTCACTTTTGCGCTTATTGTGTTATAATAGTTCTATGAAAATATTGTCGCCTGCGGGCAATTTAGAAAGTTTAAAAATGGCGGTTTACAATGGCGCCGATGAAGTTTATCTTGGGATAAACAATTTTAACGCGCGCAATAATATTGATGGGTTTTCGTTGGAAAATTTAGAGCAGGGTGTTGATTTTGCTCACTTGCACGGCGTTAAGGTTAACCTCGCAATCAATATCTTGTTTGCTGATGACGAACTCCAAAACGCACTCGACACCATTGTTGATGCAAGAAACCTTGGAGTTGATTGTTTCATTATTCAAGACTTGGGCTTAGTTAGTCTTGTTCACAAACATTATCCAGAAATAGAAATTCACGCCAGCACCCAAATGGCAATTCACAATTTAGAGGGTGTGAAAGCGATTGAAAAGTTTGGTTTCAAGAGAGTGGTTCTTGCCAGAGAAACTCCACTTGAGGAAATTAAAAGAATAAAAGAAAATTCAAATATTGAAATTGAATATTTTGCACAAGGTGCACTTTGCGTTTCTTTTTCAGGCAACTGTTATATTAGTTCATACTTGTGTAATGCCAGCGGAAACCGCGGGAAGTGCAAACAACTTTGCCGTTTGCCTTACACTTTGGAGTTTGAAGGCAATGTGCTTAAAAAAGGGCATCTTTTGAGTGCAAAAGATTTCAATATGATAACTCGACTTGAAGACTTAAAAAACGCTGGAGTTGATGTTCTTAAAATTGAGGGCAGGGCAAGACGCCCAGCCTATGTTGCAATGACAACTAGAGAATATTATAATGCTATTCACGGGAAGCCTGTTAACGACGACAACTTGAAACTCGGTTTTAATCGTGAGTATACACCAGGCTATTTTGATGGCAATGGAAGCATTATTTCAGGGTTTCATAATCACATAGGAATCAAGGTTGGCAAGGTTGAAAAAGTCAATAATGGCAAAAAGTTCAATGAGGTTTATTTTTCTTCAAATAGAGTCCTTTCTCAAAAATCAACTTTTAAATTCTTTAGAGGAAAAGAAGAGAAAAACACATTAACAGCATTTGATTTAACTCAAATTTCAAAGGGTAAATATAAACTCACAACAACCCAAAAAGTTAGCGTGGGTGATAGTGTTCATTTGATTTTAGATGCCGCCCTTGAAGATGAAACTTTATCGTTCGTAAAAAAGAAAAATATAAAAATACAAATTTATGCAACTCGTGGAAAACCTCTCAAGGCATACTTTGATGCAAACGGTGAAACAGTTGAGGTTATGAGTTATGTGTTAGAGCCTGCGGCAAAACAACCTCTCACAGAAAACGACCTTATTTCAAACTTCAAAAAGAACGAGTTGTTTGATGCTGAACTTGAAATTAAACATTTAGATAGCGTATTCATTCCAACGAAACTCTTAAATGAATTTAGAAGAAATGTGTTTGATAAGGCTTTTGAGTCTTTCACAAAAAACGCAAAAATGTCTTTAAAAAAGGTAGAAATTCAGCAAAAAATAGCAAAAAATACACTAAAAAACTTTGAAATTATTGAAAATTTAAATAAAAAGACTGATGCAAACACTGTTATTTATTCGCCTGATGTTTATGATTTAAAAGATGTAAATAAGTTCAAAACCATTTGTGAAAATGAAGGGAAAACACCTTATCTTGACCTTCCAAACTTTGTGCTTGAAAAGGATATCAAATTTTTAAAAGAGATAATTGATGAAACAAAAATAGGCATTGTTGCGAACAATTATTACGCATTAAATTTAACTGATAATGTTATTATTGGTGCTGGTCTCAATGTTTATAACAGCACTACAGCGAGTGTTTTAGACAAACCATTTATTACTGCAGAAAGTGACTTGGGTGAGCGAATTAATTATCCTTATATGACGCTTAGGCATTGTCCAATGAAATCACATCTAAATGCAAGTTGTGCAAATTGTCCATATAAAGACGGCTATACATATAAAATGGATAATGGAAAAGTTTTAAAACTTAAACGAAAAAAACTTTCTTCTTGCACATTTTATCTTATCTAAAAACGACTTGAATAATTTTCAAGTCGTTTTTTCTTATTTTCAGTTGTGTCTATAATGCTTTGTGTGCTACGATTTATTTATCAAACCATTGGAGAAATTATGGAAAAAACATTTGGTTCTTTTTTAAGAGAAAAACGACAAGAAAAAAATCTCACACAAAGAGAGCTCGCAAAGATTTTGTTTGTCACGGAGTCTGCTGTCAGCAAGTGGGAAAAAGATGTTTCCCACCCAGATATAACTCTTTTACCAAAACTTGCAGAAACCCTTGGGGTGACAGAGCACGAACTTATCACGGCTAGTGTGGACAATGAATCGAGACAAGAAAAGGCACAGGCGAGAAAATGGAGAAGGCTTTCATTTTCTTGGGATTTGTTTTTCTATATTTCATACATCATTGCACTTATTCCTTGTTTTATATGTGACCTTGCAATCAACAAGGGGCTCACTTGGTTTTGGATTGTTTTGTCTGCATTAGTGCTGAGTTTTTCTTTTACAAACCTTCCAAAATTTATTAAAAAATATAAACTAGTTTTAATTCCTTTGTCCCAGTTTTTGGCGCTATGTTTGCTCCTAGCAGTTTGTGCAATTTATACAAAAGGTAATTGGTTGTTTATTGCCGCAATTAGTGTGTTTTTAGGATTAATTATAATATTTTTACCAATCATTATTTCAAGATATAAGTTTTTTGAAAAGGTTCAAAAATATAATGACTTTATTTCAATTGCCGTCGACTTTATTGTTTTAAATATTCTGCTTATTATTGTTGACCACTATTGTGTGTCAAATGGATTTGCAACAAATCACTGGTATTTGCCGCTTGCTTTTCCAATTACACTAGTTGTTTATTTGGTTTTAAACTTGCTTTTGAGTATAAAATTTTTACCATTAAGCAGACTCTTAAAAACAAGTATAGTGCTATTCTTAATAAATCTATTTTTATACATTCCTCCAATGTTCATAAAGGTGCGCAATCCAGAACTTCAAAGAGGAATTACAGGTGCCAACATTTTAAAAGCAGACCTTTCCGTCTGGAAAGCTGACCCTACCCTCGAACCAAATGTTCACCTCCTCATTTTCTTAACAATGCTAACCCTCTCACTCACATTCCTAACCTTTGGTTTCATTAAACACATCAAAACTAAAAATAAATAAATATTTAAAAGCCAACTCTCCGTTGGCTTTTTATTGAAAAATATTTTTAATATTTTTAGTTTTATTGTATAATGGTTTTTAATAAGAGGAAGAAAGTTTATGAAACATCTAGGCACGCAAAGGCTTGAAACGGAAAGGCTTGTTTTGAGAAGATTGAAGGTGGAAGATGCTGAGCCGCTTTTTTATGGGCTTAGGAATCAGCCTGAGTTTTTGTATTATACAAATAAAGAAAAAATTAGTCTTGAAAAACAAAAGGAAGCGTTTTTGGAATTAGAAGAAAAATACCAAAACAACGAGTATTACAACTGGGCGATTGTGTTAAAGGAAACCGATGATATCGTTGGTATGATTAACTTTAGAGTTGAAAACAAAAATGACAGTGTTGAGTTTAACTATGCAACAGACAACCGATTCACTGGGCGCGGATTTATGACTGAGGCACTAAGGGCTGTTACTGAATTTGCATTTGAAAAGATGAAAGTAAATAGAATTCAGGGTGGTTGCGTTGTCAAGAATATTGCGTCAAAAAGAGTTATTGAAAAATGTGGCTACGAGTTTGAAGGTGTTTTGAAAAACTATGTCAAACTCAGTGATGGCTATCACGATATGAATATGTTTGCAATTACAAAAAAGAGAGGTTAGTTATGGATATCTGGGAAAGATTATATGAGGCAGCAAAGAAAGAATATCATCCAGAAGAGGTGTCGCCATTCATTGATGCGCACCACGTTGTTGCGGCGATTGAAGCGGAAGATGGAACAATCTATTCTGGTTTTTGTATTGAAGGTGCAAGCGGTGTTATTGCTTTATGCGCGGAGCGAGTTGCAGGGCTTAAGATGTATATGATGAGCGGTCAAACTGTTGCAAAAAGAATGATTGCATTTAGACAGGAGCCTCCAAGAGGAACGGGTGGTATGCCTTGTGGTGCTTGCCGAGAATTTTTTATGCAACTATCTAGCAAAAATAAAGATATGGAAATTTTGGTTAACTATGACACAAAAGAAACGGTTAAACTTGAAGATTTGATTCCTGGTTGGTGGGGCTGGAGACGATATAAAGAGGCCGAAAACAAAGGGGAAAATAATGATTAAAGCGGTTTTATTTGATTTAGATGGAACACTCCTTCCTTTGGATATGGATTTGTTTATTAAGGCGTATTTTAAAGGTCTCGCTGTTAAGATTGCGCCTCACGGATATGACCCTAATGAGGTGGTTCCTGCGGTTTATGCTGGTGTTGCTGCAATGACAAAGAATGACGGAACAAAAACAAACGAACAAGCATTTTGGGATAGATTTGCAGAGATTTTGGGTGAAGGAATTAGAAATCACGTTTCAACATTTGATGAGTTTTATAGGACAGAATTTCAAAAGGTTAAAGATATTTGTGGATTTAATGAAAAATCTAAAAAAATAGTAGAAAAATGCAAAGAAATGGGTCTTCGAACCATTCTTGCCACAAGCCCGCTCTTTCCAAAAATTGGAACAGAGAGCAGAATTCGCTGGGCGGGTCTAGCACCAGAAGATTTTGAGTTTTTTACAACCTATGAAGATTTCCATTTCTGCAAACCAAACCTTGGATATTATAAAGAAGTTTTAAACAGGGCAGGTCTTGCACCAGAAGAATGTTTAATGGTCGGCAATGATGTTAGGGAAGATATGGTCGCAAAAGAACTTGGAATGAAGGTTTTTCTTTTAACTGATTGTTTAATCAATAAAAAAGAACAAGACATAACAGAATTCCCAAGAGGAAACTTTGATGACCTTGAAGAATTCATTGATAATCTTAACAATTAATTCACGCATTAAAATTAAAAAAATTACGCAAAAAAAAAGAGTTGGATTTTTGTCCAACTCTTTTAACTATTTAAATTATTTTAGAAACAGTAGTTTCTAACGATAGCAAAGGCGATATACGCAATGTATAGTGAGAGTAAGAAAGCGCCTTCTTTTCGGTTGATATCATTCTTTCTTGAACAAAGAATAACAAAGACTATTGTTATTCCTAAAAGAATTGCAACATCTGTTAAAATAACACTTGAAACAGGTGCTTGACCAATGAGTGAAACAGAACCTAAGATAAGTGAAATATTCATTATGTTCGAGCCAATAACATTTCCAAGCGCAAGGTCATTTTCGCCTTTTTTTGCAGCAACCACTGAAGTAACAAGTTCAGGAAGACTTGTTCCAACAGCAACGATTGTGAGACCAACCAAAGCTTCGCTCATACCCATTTTAAGTGCAAGGTATTGGGCTGTTGTTGAAACACATTCGCCGCCAAACACTACAGCAGCAAGACCAAGAACCAAACAAAGAATAATTTGCCAAATCTTCATTTGTTTTTTATTTTGTTCTGCATTTAATTCTTCTGCGGTTTTAAGATATTTTTCTTGTTTAATTTGGCGTTTTCTTTTTCTATTTGCATTTGAAATAAGAATGTAAAGATAAAGAACTAAAATAAGCAAGAATAAAATACTTTCAGTTCTTGAAAGAACATTTGAGCTAGCGCCATTTAAAAATGTATCTAAACTGAAAAGTAAGAGTGCAGCGGTGACAACAATCAAAAATGGGAAGTCAATTTTTCTTGTTGAAGCAGACATTGGAACTGGAGAAAATAATGAAATTAAGCCTAGAACAACTAACATATTAAAAAGGTTTGAGCCAACAACATTTCCAACAGACATATCAATGCTTCCGTTGATTGCACTGGTGATGCTAACTGAAAGTTCAGGAAGGCTTGTTCCAAGAGCAACGATTGTGAGTCCTATAAAAAGTGAAGGAACTTTGAGTCTTTCAGCAACTGCGCTTGCACCAGAAACAAAAAAGTCTGCACCCTTAATTAAAAGTGCCATACCGACAATTAAAAATAAGATGTTTAAAAAGACAGCCATTTATTTTTTCCTTTGTAAAAAATTTCCAATAAGATTATAGCACTAAAGTATAAAAAAATAAAGCGATATTTAAAATTTTAAATTAAATTAAAAATCGGCTCAAAAATGTATTTTTATAATTAAAATTTACAAAAATATGCAATTTAAAACAAAAATTAAAATAGTTTTTATTGTGTAGATTGTCCGCTTTATATTTGCAGACTTAAAAATAAGATTTCCAGGCGTTGACAATAAAAATGAATTGTTATATTATTTTCTGTAGAGATTAATCAAAGGAGAAAATTATGAATTGGAATGAAATTTGGCAAACCATTAAAGATTTCTTCACAAACAATGTTTGGGGAATTGTTAAGTTTGTCGCAATCTTTTTTATAGGATTTGTTCTTATTAAAGTTGTCTTAAATATAATGAGAAGAATCTTAGGAAAAACAAAAATGGAAAAAATTGGTCAACAATTTTTGATGACCGCAATCAAGGTGTGTTTATATTTAGTATTCATTTTGATATTGCTCAGCACTATTGGAATTGAAATTACTGGTATCATCACAGCGCTCAGTGCACTCTTACTTGCTGTTGGTATGGCTCTTCAAAACAATATTTCAAACCTTGCGAACGGCATTATTATTGTTAGCACTCATATGTTCAAAAAAGGTGATTGGATTATTGTTGGTGATGAACAAGGAAGCATTGTTGATATTAACTTCTTATTCACAACACTTCATACAGCAGACAATAAAAAAGTAACAATTCCAAATAGTTCAATTGTTAATGGTTCAGTTGTTAATGCTGGGGCAAATCCAAAGAGAAGAGTTGAGTTTACATTCTCAGTGGCATATGAAACTGATGTTGAAACAGTAAAAAAACTTGTAATCGATGTTATGAAGAGTGATGGAAGAATCTATCTCGACCCAGAACCATTCTGTAGATTAAAGAATTTAGGAGCAAGTTCTCTTGACTTCTTTGCTCATTGCTGGTGTGATAGTGGAGACTATTGGGGCGTTTACTACAATATTGTTGAGACAGTTTATAATGAGTTTAAGAAAAACAACATTTCTGTTCCTTACAATCAAATTGAAGTTAGAAATAGAACTGACAAGGTTGAAATGCCATTTAGCAAAGAACCTCTTCCAGAAAGAGTTGAAAAGGTTAGAAACATTGAAGAAGAATTTGACCTTGAAACAGCAGACTTAACAAAGATGTTTCATAAAAAGAAAAACGCAAAAAAGACAACAAAAAAGAAATAAATTATATTAAAAAACATTAAAAAACCCAATTTATAATGAATTGGGTTTTTATTTTATCAAAAATAAATATTTTGCATATAATTTAATTGACAGTTGAACAAGTGTTCAACTATACTAATAACAGTTGAATAACTATTCAACCAAAGGAGCATTATGGCAAAAACAGAGTGTGTTTGTGACTGTGAAACAATACATAAAGATATTGTTGAAATTGTAAATAAAAAGAAATTAAATCAGTGTGAACTTTTAGAGATGACAAGGTTCTATAAGGCATTTGCAGATGAAACAAGACTCAAGATTATAAACATTCTTGACGTTCACGAAATGTGTGTTTGTGACGTTGCTGTCGTTTTGAATATGACAAAGTCTGCAATCTCTCATCAACTCAGTTACCTTAAAAAATTAAACATAATAAAGGCGAGAAAAGAGGGGAAAATTGTTTTTTATTCGTTGGCAGATGACCACGTTAAACAACTATTTGAAATTTGTGAAGAGCATATAAAGGAGGCTAGAGATGAAAAAGGTTGTTAAGATTGAAGGTTTACATTGCCCAAATTGTGCAAGAAATTTGCAAAATGAACTTTCAAAGATAAATGGCGTGGAAAATTTAGAAGTTGATGTTGTTAAAGCAACGATTTCATTTGAATCAAAAAATACGCAAAAATCACTTGAAAATATTATAAAATTAACCAAAAAACTTGAGCCTGATGTAAAAATTATTGATGATTCAGTTCAAAATAAATCAAATAAAGGGCTTGTTATAGATATTGTTACTCTTATCGTGGGACTTGCTCTTTCGGTTGTTTGTTTAACTGTTTCGATGTCACCAGTAATCTTTTGGATAATTTTTGTGACAAGTGCATTATTGTTTGGTTATAAAACATATATAAAGGCATTTAGATTGCTAGTAAAAGGTGTTGTCAATGAAAACTTATTGTTAACAATCTCGGTTGTTGGTGCGGCTATCCTTGGCGAATATATGGAATCATTAATGGTTATAGCCCTTTATTCAATCGGTAAAATTTTTGAGGGCTTGGCGGTTACAAAATCAAGAAACTCAATTCAAAAGTTAACGAACCTTCAACCAGAGTATGCTGTTGTTTTAAAAGATGAAAAAGAAGTTAAATGTGACCCAAAAGAAGTTTCGATTGGTTCAATATTAATCGTAAAGCCTGGCGAGAGGGTTGCGATTGACGGAAAGATTATTTTAGGAACTGCCACATTAGACACTCAAAGTTTAACAGGCGAAAGTTTGCCTCAATCGGTTGCTCTAGGAGACGAGGTTTTATCTGGAAGCATTGTTCTTGACGGAGTTTTACAAATAGAAACAACCTGTTTGGCGGAAGGCAGCACTGTTGCTAGAATAATGAATCTTATTGAGCACGCATCTGAAAAGAAATCAAAAACAGAAACCGTTATTTCAAAAATAACAAGATGGTATACGCTTGGTGTTATCATTTGTGCTTGCATCACATTTGGAATCGTTTGGGCAGTTACAAATAACATTAATACAGCCGTTTATAGAGGTCTTATATTCTTAGTTGTCTCTTGTCCTTGTGCGTTTGCAATATCTGTTCCTTTAACTTATTTTTCGGGAATTGGTAATGCCTCAAGACACGGCGTTTTAGTTAAAGGTTCAAACTATCTTGATGCATTATCAAAACTTGATATTGTTGCTTTTGATAAAACGGGAACAATAACCACAGGAATGTTTGTTGTAGAAAAAATAAAAGTTATAAATAAATCATATTCAAAAGAGGACATTTTGTGGCTTGCTAGCCTTGGCGAACAAAACTCAATCCATCCACTTGCAAAATCGATTGTGGCAGAAAACAAAAAAGAACTTGTTTCAGTTAAGTCAGTAAAAGAGGTTGCGGGAAAAGGTATCTATTTTAGTTTTGAAAAAGACAAATATTTTGTTGGCAGAAAGTCTGCTAACAACAAAGAAACTGTGGTTGAACTTTTTAAAAACGATGAAAAAATTGGTGAAATTTATTTGGTAGACAAAATAAAAGACACTTCAAAAACAGCTTGTGAGAAATTAAAAAAGTTAGGAATAAAAACAGTCTTACTTTCAGGGGACAACGCTGAAACCGTTAATAAAGTGTCAAAAGAAGTTGAAATTAGCGAAGCTTTTGGTGAAATGTTGCCTCAAGACAAGTTTGACTGGATAAAAACAGAAAAAGAAAAATTAAAGCAAATGATTGGATATGTCGGTGATGGTATCAATGACTCGCCATCGCTTATGCTTGCAGATGTTGGAATTTCAATGGGTATTAATGGAAGCCCAGCAAGCATTGAGGCGTCGGACGTTGTTTTGGTTGACGACAATCCTGAAAAAATTATTTCTGCAATAAAAATTTCAAAGAAAACAGGAAAGATTGTCTGGCAAAATATAATTTTGTCCGCACTTATCAAATTTGCGTTCTTGGCGCTTGGCGCAGTTGGCATCACAGGAATGTTATCGGCAGTATTTGCAGATGTTGGTGTAACGGTTCTTGCAATTTTAAACTCAATGCGCGCCCTCATCTACTCCCCAACAAAAAAGAAATAAGATAAATAGAAGTTTTTAGAACTTCTATTTTTTATTTTGTTATATGCTTTGAAAAAACACTTTTATATGGTATTATCAAAATGTTATAAAATCTATAGGAGCTATTATGGCGTTTAATTCATACAATTTTATTCTATTATTTGCACCAATTGTAATTATTGTTTATTATTTGTCTTTAAAGTTTAAAAAGAAAGAGATTTCACAAATAGTCTTAATTTTGGCTTCAATTATATTTTATTTTACATTTGGAATCTGGCACGCTGTTTTTATTGTGTCTAGTTTAATTTTAAACTATTTATTTGCTTACTTCATAAATAGGACACAAAATGAAAAGTTAAAGAAAGTATTATTAATTATCGTTATCATATTAAATGTGTTGGCTTTGTTTTTAACAAAGTATTTAAATTTCTTTTACACCGCAATAGTTGAATTATTTAGCGGTCAAGGAAGCGTTTTGAATTTATTTGTTCCACTTGGTATTAGTTATACAACATTTCAACAAATTGCTTATCAAGTTGACACATTCAGAGGGGAAACAAAAGAAATTAATTTTTTGGAATATTCTCTATTTATTTTGTTTTTTGTTAAATCTTTATGTGGACCAATTATCTTACAAAGTGAATTTATTAACCAAGTCAAAGATGATGAAAATTACAAAGTAAATTACGACAACCTTTCACGTGGATTATATGTATTTGTTATTGGTTTGGCAAAGAAGGTTTTGATTGCAGACACACTTGCTTATATTGTAAATAATGGTTACGGAATGGCTGCTGGATTATCAACTATAGATGCTCTGTTGGTTATTTTATCTTATACTTTGCAAATTTATTTTGATTTTAGTGGTTGTTGTGATATGGCTTGTGGTTTATCACAAATGTTCAACTTAAAAATCATCAATAACTTTGAAGACCCTTATCAAACAAACAATATTTTAGATTTTTGGAAGGCTTGGCATATATCGCTAACTAGTTTCTTAAGAAAATATATTTATTTCCCACTTGGTGGAAACAGAAAAGGAAAAGTTAGAACGATGATAAACGTTATGATTATTTTCCTTATCAGCGGATTATGGCACGGGGCAAACTGGACATTTATTGTTTGGGGAGCATTGCACGGATTAGCGAGTGTCTTAATGAGAATCTATGGTAAACATTACGATAAAATGCCATCAATAATAAAGTGGATAATAAATTTTGCTTTTGTAAACATCACTTGGGTTTTCTTTAGGGCAGAAACAATTTCCGATGCTATTCGCTTAATTGGTAGAATATTTACTGGCGGATTTTATTTGTCATTTGGTTACATCTACATTTTCTATACGGCAGTTGCCTTGTGGCTGGCGTTGTCGTTTAAAACAAAAACAAATAAAGAATTTAATGTGAATGTATATAGAATGTTGTTTGCTTCAGCTATTTTAGTTCTCTGTTTATTAAACTTTACAGAAAATATCTCATTTATCTATGTTAATTTCTAGGAGAAGGTATGGAAGAAAAGAAAAAATTTAGTGCAAGAAAAACATTTTTTATCTTTTTGAGTATAATGTTGTCTTTTGTTTTTTTGGTTTGCGGATTCAACATCCTTATAGACCCATATTTTCACTATCACGCTCCGCTGGGAAGTAAAGGATATCTTTTAAATGCAGATCAAGAAAGATATATAAATGATGGCATTTTGAGACATTATAAGTATGATGCACTTATTATTGGAAACTCAATGATTCAAAATTTTAAATCATCTGAATTTGACGAAATTTTTGGTGTTAACTCTGTAAAAACTGGGTTTTCAGGTGCTTCATTTAAAGAAATTGACCAAAATGTTCGTGTTGCGCTCAAACATAACAAAGAGTTAAAAACAATAATTAGATGTATTGATGATAATAAACTTTTAGATGATAAAGATAGGCTCAGTTATAGTGCGTATCCAACGTATTTATATGACAATAATATCTTCAATGACTATAAATATCTTTTAAATAAAGACGTTACAAAAGAATCAATAAAAGTTATTATGAGGGCTTTGTTTGAGAATAGGAGTAATACAGGTTTTGATAGCTATGGTTATTGGAATGATAGTTACAAAAATGGAAAAGAAGAAGTATTATCAACTTATAATCGACCTGAAATTAATGGGACGCAGACTCCATTCACAGAAGAAGATGCAGAAATTGTTAGAGGAACTATAAATCAGAATGTGATTGAAACAGCAAAGGCTAATCCAGATGTAACATTCTATTTATTTATTACACCATATAGTATCTTATATTGGGATGCACTTAACAGATATGGAACCTTAAATAAACAACTTGCGGCTCAAAAATTAGCAATTGAACTTATGTTGGAATGTGAAAATATAAAATTATTCTCTTTCTTTGATGATACTGAATTATTCTGTAATCTCGATAATTATAAAGATTCAGGACATTATATTGCAAGTATAAATTCTTATATGCTTAAATGTATGAAAAATGGCGAACATATTTTGACAAAAGAAAATTATGAGGAATATATTAACAATCTCTCAATGTTTTTAAATGCTTATGATTATGATGCAATATTTGCAGAATAAAACTGTAAAATGTCATTGAAAAAAATGTATAAATGTATTATTATATTGAGGTAAGAGGTTTCTTGCCTCAATTTTATTTGTGGAGTTATTATGAGCAAGGAAAAAAACGTTGTTGAGTTTTATGTGCTTTGTAGCACGCTTAAAAATGTTGTGAGAAGCGGTTGGAAAATCTGGAATGTTAAAAAAGAAAGATTAGAAAGTATTGCTGAACACATTTTTGGAACACAAATGCTCGCAATTTCAATGTGGTCAGAATATAATTATGATATAGATATAAAAAAAGTTTTAACAATGCTTGCGGTTCACGAGACTGAAGAGATTATTATTGGCGACCTTGTTTGGTTTCAAATCTCAGCAGAAGAGAAGGCTGTAATGGGTCACAAGGCGGTAGCGGATATCTTTTCAAAGATTGCTGGAGCAAAAGAAATTGAAAACTTGATTTATGAGTTTGATGAAAGAAAAACTCCAGAGGCAAAGTTTGCATATTTTTGTGACAAACTTGAGTGCGACCTTCAGTGCAGGCTTTATGACGAAGAAGGCTGCGTTGATATTCACGAACAAAACGGGAACTTGTCGCTTGAGAATGACAAGGTTAAGGCTTGTATTGAACAGGGAAAGTCGTGGTCAGAGGTTTGGATTGAGTTTGACCAAGACAAGATTCCGTTTGATGAAAACTTTTTGGCAGTTTCAAATTATATAAAAAGCAATAGGATAACAGACTAGGTTAGCGGGGAGGAATTATGGAAAATAACGATATTTATGAACTTTGTGAATTATTTGGAGTTCAAGGCGAGATTGTCGGTGTTTCAATTCTATCAAGCGGACACATCAACTCAACATTTAAAGTAGATGTTGACGAGAATGGAATAATGAAATCTTATATTGTTCAAAAGGTTAATGATTATGTTTTCAAAAAACCTGAAGAACTTATGGAAAACATTATCAGCGTTACAGACTTTATTGAAAAGAAAAAAGGTTCAGGCAAGACCTTAAAGTTTTTAAAAACCAGTGACGGGAAAGGCGTAACAAATATTGACGGCGAATATTTTAGAATTTATGAGTTTGTTCAAAACACTGAAACTTATGACATCACTGAAAACCCAAAAATTATCTATGAAACAGGTCTTGCATTTGGTGAGTTTCAACAGCTTTTGAGCGACTATCCCGCATCAACACTTTATGAGACTATTCCAAACTTCCATAACACAATCAATAGGTTTGAAAACTTTGAAACTGCTGTTGAAAATAATTTTTCAGGCAGGGCAGAATCGGTTGCACAGACCATTGTTGATTATTTGACAATAAAGGACACTGCCGTTAAAATGACACAGATGAGTCAAGCGGGGGTTCTTCCACAAAGAGTTACTCACAATGACACAAAATGCAACAATGTTTTGTTTGATACAAACACAAAGAAACACACTTGTGTTATTGACCTCGACACTGTTATGCCGGGTCTAGCAGGCTTCGATTTTGGCGATGCGATTCGCTTTATTGCAAACACCGCAACTGAAGATGAAAAAGACCTTTCAAAGGTTATGTTGGACCTTGGAAAATTTGAGGCTTTCACAAAGGGCTTTCTTGATGGCTGCGGCGAAAGTTTAACTAAAGAAGAAATTGAAACCCTTTCACTTGGTGCAATTACAATAACCATAGAGTGTGGAGTTAGATTTTTGACCGACTACATCGATGGCGATAGATATTTCAAAATTAATTATCCTGAACACAACCTCGATAGAGCGCTTTGCCAGCTCAAACTTGCTCAAGATATGATTGCAAAACAAGATGAAATGCAAACGATTGTTCAAAAATGTTTAACCAAAAAGGAACTACAATAATGTAGTTCCTTCTTTTTAGTATAAAATTTGATTATAATTTGGGAAAGGCATAAATCTGTCTGGAATATAACCCTCAATACTATCATAACTGTTTCTAATTTCCTTCATCGTTGGAAGAATTTTTTCTCTCACAAGAGAAGATAAATCTTTTTCTGTCCTTGACAATTCAATCAATTTTGAAAGGGTTTCAATATTCTTTGAAAGGTTGTCTCTTGTGGTTGTCATTGTTTTTAAAAGAGATTTCCAGTCACCAGAATTTTTAAGTGAAACAATCAACGATTCAAGGTTATAAAAGATTGATTTATTAAACATTTCAATCATTGTTTTTGCTTCCAAAATAGCAGTTTCAAGATATCTTTCAACTAACACAGATTTTCTCATTGCAAGTTCCGTTTTTGAAAGAACCTTTGAAGATTCAAAAGCGTCAATTATGGTTTTATCATCTAAAGAATCAAAGGCTTCAAGACTGTCTTTGAATGTTGGAATTCCGCGTTTTTCGGCTTCTTTGAGCCAAGATTCATCATAACCATTTCCGTTAAAAACAATCTTTTTATGTTTTTCAAAATTCTTTCTAACAAGCCCCATAAGTTTTTCTTTTTTGTTTGCTGAAACTTTGTCCACTTCGTCAGCCATTTCTTTTAAGATGTTTGAAAGTGCAACACAAACACAAGTTGAAGGGAATGTTACTGATTGATTTGAACCAATCATTCTAAACTCAAATCTATTTCCGCTGAATGTGAATGGGCTGGTTCTGTTTCTGTCACAAAAATCACGAACAGGCATTGGAAGAGATGTTACGCCAGTGTCAAGAAGAACGGTTTTTTCTTTTGTGTTAGAATTGCAAGAATATTTTTCATAGAGTTCCAAAAGGTAGTCACTTGCAAAAACTGAAACTACTGATGGAGGTGCTTCGTCGCCGCCAAGCCTTAGGTCATTGTTTCTTGAAGATGCAGAAACACGAATTAAGGAATTAAACTTATCGATTGCGGAAATCATTGAGATAAAGAACGTAAAAAAGAGGTCTTTGTCTTCAAGGTCTGCGTCAAAGAGATTGATTCCTGTGTCGGTTGCTATTGACCAGTTTGCGTGTTTTCCGCTGCCGTTTATGCCAGCAAATGGTTTTTCTTCAAATATGGCTTTGAGTCCGTGCTTTTTTGCAACCTTGCTAATGGTTTCCATAATGAGTTGATTTTGGTCACAAGCAATGTTTGTTGGGGAATAGATAGGAACAAATTCATATTGACAAGGTGCAACTTCATTGTGTTGATGTTTTGCAGTAACGCCCATTTTCCAAAGCCTGCGGTCAACTTCGTTCATAAACTCACTAACCTTGCTGTCAATGCTGCCAAAATAGTGTGAGCCGATTTCTTGTGATTTCAAGGTCTTTGCACCAAGAAGTGTGCGGTTTAAAATATTGAGGTCAAGTCTGCTTTTGTAGTTCTCACGCTTGATTAAGAAATATTCTTGCTCAATTCCTGTATAAAAATTAATCTTTTTTGCGTCGTTGTAGCCCAAGATTTTCAAGATTCTTAAACATTCGCGGGTTAGTGCTTGAGTTGCTCTAAGAAGAGGGGTTTTTTCATCGAGAGCCACACCATTATATGAACAGAATGCAGTTGGAATATATAGCACCTTGTTTGAGTTGAAATCTTCCTTAATAAAGACTGGGGAAGTGTAGTCCCAAATAGTGTAACCGCGAGCCTCAAAAGTGTTTCTTTCACCGCCATTAGGAAAACTCGAAGCATCTGCCTCGCCCTTAATTAGTGCTTTTTCGCTGAGTTCTTCAATCATTTCGCCCTTAGAATTTATTTCAACAAAAGACACTTGCTTTTCAGCGGTTTTGCTGTTTAGGGGCATAAACCAGTGAGTGTAGTGGGTTGCTCCCATTGAAAGCGCCCAGTTTTTAATTGCAGAAGCGATTGCTTTTGCAGTTGATGGGTCGAGGCTTTCGCCAAGTTCCTTTGTTTTTATATAGTTGTTATAGTGTTTGCGTTTTGTGAACTTTTTTAAAATCTTGTCGTCACAGACATATTCTCCAAACATTTTTGAAATATTAGTTTTTTTCATAATTCCCCTCCATTTTGTAAAACAAAAAGCCCAATCAAACAAAAGTTTGGTTGGGCTTTAAAATTCTTATTAGAAATTTCGAACAACAAAAACAATTGTAAGATTACTTTACAATAAACTACGCATATTTTGTTGTTGGATATTTAATTTCTTCATATTTAAATTATTGCACATTTGATTTTGTTTGTCAATAATAAGTTTTGATAAAATTTCTATCATATTATATTCGCTAAAAATTCAAATGTTCAAATAATTGAGGTTTGAAAAATTTTATGATATAATACGACTGCAAATAGTAGAGGTAGATTATGTATAACGAGTTAACAGCGGTTGATATAAAGAAAATGAAAGACGAAATTGCATACCGTGCAACCGAACTTAGACCAAAACTTTCTGACGATGTCAAAGAGGCAAGGTCGCTTGGTGACCTTTCGGAAAACGCCGAGTATAGAAGTGCAAGGCGTGCGTTTGGCAGAAATGAAAGCAGAATAAGATTCCTTCAAAAAATGATTAGAACAGCAAAGGTGATTTCAACCGAGTCTGCTCCAGATGAGGTTGGATTGTTTGATAGGGTTGAGGTGTTTTATGAAGACACCGGTGAGACTGAAGAAATTAGGCTTTCAACCACAACGAGACTTGATTTAAACAATAGCGTTTATAGTAAAGAATCTCCATTTGGAAAGGCTATTTTAGGTCACAAGGTTGGCGATAAAGTTTTGGTTAAAATAACCGAAGACAATTTCTATTATGTTACAATCAAAAAAATAACCAAAGGCGAAGATGATGATTCAATTCCGCTCAATGGTTACTAAAAAGAGGTGTTTATGAGACTATTGTTATGTTCAGATTTTTCTGGCGTAGGATATAGATATTTGAAGAACTTTGGCGAAGATTTAAACGGGAAAACCTGTCTTTTTATTGGTTATGCTCAAGAGGACGAGTTTGAAGAAGAGAGCAGTGCGGCTCTTGCGCTAAAAGGTCTTGGCTTGAATGTTGAGTTTATTAAAAAAGGCTATAAATTTGACAAAAAAATAGATGTGATTTTTGCTCGTGGCGGAAACACCACAAGGCTCTTGCATTATCTTCACGAGTATAATCAATATCAAAAAATCAAAGAATTGATTGAGCAAGGTGTAATTTATATTGGCAACAGTGCTGGTTCAATTATTGTTGGAACTGACACCGAATGGACGCTAGAGGCTGAGCCTTATGAAGTTGACATAATCAAAAAATTTGGAAAAGATGCACTTTTGGGTTACGGCTTTATCGATAAACTAATCTTTGTTCACTGCACAAAGTATAGAATGGCTAGAGGCTATGAAATGGAAATGTTTGGTGGCGAGATTTTTAGAACTCTCGACACAGACTGTTATCCTGCATATCTTAGTGACTTGAAAAAATACAAAAAAGACGATTTTATAAGAATAGGAAACAATCAAGTGTATTTTGTTGATGGCGACACAAGAAAAACAATCACCTATGATTGGCGACATATTCCAGTTAGAATTTTATAAAAACAAAGGACAATAAATATGAAAAAAATTTTAAAAAAAGTTGCTGTGGAAACTTTATGTGAAACTGAGACATACAAAGTTTTAAAAGAATTAGAAAAAGAAATTAAATCTTGGTATAAGTTTTTCAAGTATGCTTCACTAATAGTGACAACAGGGTATTTTATTTATGCTTTATGTGTTGGTGTTGGAAATATTATTGTGAATAGTATTCTTGCAGTTATGTTTGCAGGTTATACGATTTTTGATTTTGCAACTCAAAATAAAAAAGAATATAGAAACATAAAAAAATCCGTAAAAAGAAGTTATAAGTGGTCAAAATTAGCACTTAATGCTGTCACTATAATATCAATGATTTATGGCATTTATGCGGCTTCGACATTAGTTTCTCCCTTAACAATTATAATTGCAACATTAATGGTTGTTTCTTGGTTTGTTCAGGTAATATTTGAGGCATTGAAAATAGTTGTTGAATATAAAATTGAAAGAATAAAAGAATGTTTTATAAATGATTGGAATAATAAAAAAATGTTTTTAGGCAGTATGGCAAAAGATTTTGCAGTTGATGTAATAAAAGAAAGTGCAGATGCAGTTGTAGATGTTATTCAAAAACCTGTAAAGTTTGTAGGTGAAAAGTTAGGGAAAAAGAAATAATTTATTAATAAAAACCCCACGGATTTCCGTGGGGTTTGTTTTATTACATTTCTTCATAAAGGTCGAGATATTTTTGAGCGCACTCAGCAACATCGAACTTTTGATGCATTCCTGTAACGATATAGTTTTTCATCTTCTCTTTGTTTTCATAGTCGTGAAGAGTTCTGTCAATGAGGTCGCAAAGTGAAGTTGTGTCATAGTTTTTGAGAATATATCCGTTTCCATTTGTATATTTAAAGTCGGAAACATTGTCTTTAATTCCGCCAGTATAATAAACAATTGGAAGTGAACCATATTTGTTTGCAATGAGTGGGCAAAGACCACAAGGCTCAACGCTTGAAATGTTAAACAAGAAGTCGCTTGCTGCATAGAGTTTTTTTGCAAGGTGTCCGTCATATCCAAACGAGAACTTAACTTTGCCAGGATATTTTTCGTTTAAGAGTCTTGCATATTCATCATATTCGCCAGAAACTCTGCCAATTGCGGCAAATTGAATTCCTTTTTCAATATAACCTTCAAGCACTTTTGACAAAATATCCCAACCCTTGTGCCCAGCCATAAAGCCAATAAAGCAATAGAGTGGGGTGTCTGGGTTAACTTCAAGCCCAAGTTCTTCTTGAACTTTGAGTTTGTTTTGAACTCTTTTCTCCAAACAAGTTTCGTCAAACATTTGATAAATGGTTGGGTCGGTTGCTGGATTATAGAATTCATAATCAATTCCGTTTGTGATGCCTGAGAGTTTGTGTTTGCATTGCTGCAAAACATTTTGAAGACCATAGCCCTTGTCGCTATTTAAAATCTCGTCCATATAGCCTTCGCTAACGGTTACGATTTCATCAGTGCACAAAAGACTTGCTTTTGTGATGTTTGCTTGACCATAGAAGTCGAATAAATATGCAAACTTGTCATCAATACCCAAAAGGTCCTTAACAATACCAAAGTGTGTTTTGCCTTGATAAATGAGGTTGTGAATATTGAAAACGGTTTTCATTTTTTCATATTTAGGGTTTTGCCATTCTAAAGTTTTAAGGAATGTGCAAACCATACTAGATTGCCAGTCGTTTGTGTGAATGATGTCTGGGAAGAAACTAACGATAGGGAACATATCAAGAACCGCTTTGCTGAAGAAAATGAATCTTTCAACATCGTCGTCATATCCAAACATTTTTTCTCTATCAAAATATCTTTTGTTGTCAATGAAATAATAGGTTATGTTGTCTTTTTTGAACTCATAGATTCCACAATATTCTCTTCTCCAAGAAAGTTCAACAGTTCTTTCTCCTGCGAGTTTGAACTTTGACTTATATTCTTCAGGAATAAGTGTGTAATATGGCAAAACAACACGAACGTCGTGATTTTCGTTTTTGCTGATGTATTTCGAGAGTGCGTAGCACATATCCGAAACACCGCCGTTTGCACAGAATGGCAAACATTCAGCACTAACAAATAATATATTTAAGTGATTATCGCTCATAATTCCTCTTAGTCTTTTTGAATTTTTCTTAAAATAATAGCAGAGTTTGGTGGAAGTGTAACGCGGATTGCGTTGGTTCTTCCATTTTTGTTCATAATTGATGAATACATAGTTTCATTATGCTCGCCGCCACCGCCAAAAGCCTCGTCGTCAGAAGACAAAACTTCTTCGTATGCGCCAGACTCGTCAACACCAAGAACATAATCAGGGATTCTGTATGGTGAGAAGTTGCAAATACAAATAAGCGAACTTCCTGAGTGTGAATAGCGTTGGAAAGCGTTTACGCAGTTGAAGTTGTCATCACGCACAAGCCAAACATAAGCGTTTTTGTCAAAGTCTCTTTCCCACATTTCAGGTGAGGCAAGATAAAGTTTGTTGAGCGCTGTGATGAATTTTGAAAGTTTCTTGTTTTTCTCAGCTTTTAAAAGCAAGAAGTTGATTGGCTTGTTATATGTCCATTCAGCAATTTGACCGAACTCAGAACCCATAAATGTGAGTTTCTTTCCTGGGTGCATAAACATATAAACAAAGAATGCTCTGCACATATCCATTTTGGTGTTAAAGTCGCCATTCATTTTGTTGAATAGTGAATGTCTGCCGTTTCCAACTTCGTCGTGGTCAACAGGCAAAATATAGTTTTCATCAAAACAATATTCAATAGAGTGGGTGATGATATCGTGATGATATTTTCTAAAGTGTGGGTCCATTGAGGTGTATTCCCAAATGTCATTCATCCAACCAATGTTCCACTTAAAGTTATAGCCAAGACCGCCAACGGTTGTTGGTCTTGTAACCATTGGGTAACCTGTAACTTCCTCTGCAACCATAATAGCATTAGGGAATTCGCTGAACACTGTGTTGTTAAGGTTCTTGATAAACTCAACGCCAGCATAGTTGATGTTTCCGCCGTTCATATTAGGAATCCATTCATCTGGATTTCTGCAGAAGTCAAGGTAAAGAATAGATGAAACCGCATCAATTCTAAGTCCGTCA
Source organism: Clostridiales bacterium (assembly GCA_015055905.1). Lineage (GTDB taxonomy): Bacteria > Bacillota > Clostridia > Christensenellales > UBA1242 > RGIG1681. The sequence goes on from SVHI01000001.1 coordinate 55,601, forward strand.
AAGTGGAACTTTCTCATAAAGAAGAGTGCACTTGAAATCAAGAATTGAACAACATAAGGGTCTTCGTAATCAAAAATTCTTGTTCCCCAAGCAAGTTGTCTTTTTCTATCCCACTTTGGGCTTTCGTAAAGGCTTGTTCCGTCAAAATCAATAAGACCAAAGCTGTCATTGATAAAGTGTCCAGGAACCCAGTCCAAAATTACTGCAATTCCAGCCTCGTGACACTTATCAATAAAATACATAAGGTCTTTTGGTTTTCCAAAGCGGCTTGTTGCTGCAAAGTAACCAGTGATTTGATATCCAAGCGAAATATCATAAGGTGACTCGGTTATTGGCAAAAGTTCAATGTGGGTGTAGCCCATTTTTTTGCAATATTGCACCAAAGATGTTGCAAGTTCTCTATATGTGTAATATGAGCCGTCAGCGTGTTTTTTCCAGGTCATTAGACAAACCTCATAAATGTTCATAGGTGAGTCTAAGTGATTGATTTGATTGAATTTTTCAAGATATTTTTTGTCTGACCAAGAATATCCGTCAATATTATATACATATGACGCGAAATCATTATCGTTTCCATAAACTTGGCTATAGAATGCATAAGGGTCAGATTTTGCACATTCAGTTCCGTCACTAGCAACAACGATGTATTTGTATTTATGCAAATTCTTTGCACCTTTTACAAAACATTCCCAAACGTTTGAATCAGGAAGTCTTGTGAGGGGGTTTGCTTGTCTGTCCCAGTCATTAAAGTCGCCAACAACATAAATTTCTTTTGCGTTTGGGGCATAAACTCTAAAGTATGCACCGCTAACGCCGCCCTTTGTTGCAAGGTGGCAACCCAAAAACTCATAAATACTATAGTCTTGTCCGTTTTTAATTTTGTTTAATCTCTCGCGTGTATTCATAATTATTCCTTGTATAAATATTTTGCATATAAAAACTGGTTTCATTATATCAAACAAAAGAGTCATTGTCAAACCGAGACCGACGCAATTTCGGCGAAAGAGACCGAAAAAATCGGGCTGAACTTTGATAAGAATTTTTTATTGTGTTTTAGCAAACTAATTTACTCATATAATTGACGCAGTGAGACAAAAAGAATTATAATGTATCTATATTAGACATTTGGGGATAAATATGACGGCTAGTTCAGGAAAAAAGAAGAAACTTTTTGCTTTGCTTGGGTTTATTCTAGTTTTTATTGGGTTGATAATTTTCTTATTTTCGGGTGAAAACTTCAATGTTTTAAAAGAAATTTTTAGAGCGGACGCAACCAAACAAGAAGTTCAAGAATCAATAGGAAAACTTGGAATAAGGGCATATATTGTGGTCTTTATTCTTTCTATGTTGCAAGTTATTTTAACATTTGTTCCCGCAGAACCTCTTCACGTTATAGCGGGCATCAGCTTCGGGCTTTGGAAGGGTATGGCTGTGTGTTTGGCGGGCATTGCCGTTGGAAACACAATCATTTATATTCTTTATAAGATTTTTGGAACAAAGCTCACTGACTATTTTGCTAGCAATGTTGATTTTGATTTCGAAAGAGCAAAAAAATCAAACAAGATTGCACTCATCGTAATTATTTTATATTGCTTGCCAGCAATCCCTTATGGAATCATTTGTTTCTTTGCGGCAACTCTTGGAATGAGTTTCCCAAAATATTTCTTAATCACCGCAATCGGTTCAATTCCGTCGCTTGTTTTAGACGTTGGTCTTGGGCACATCACAATGTCAACAAGTTGGGCAGTTTCAATCGCCGTGTTTATTGTGATTATTGTGCTTTTAATTTTGATGTATAGATATAAAGCAAAAATCTTTGAAAAGGTTAATGCTTATGTTAAAAAGAGTCAAGAAAAAGCCAAAAACAAGGTTGGTCACTATAATCCATTCGTGTTCAATGTTGCAGGCAATTTAATTTATTGGAATATCAAAAGAAAAGTTAAAGTCAAACTTAAAAACAATGTGGGTAGACTTCAAAAACCTTGCATTGTGCTTTGCAATCACGGTTCGTTCTATGACTTTATTTATTCAGGCAAAATGATAATGAAAGACAAGCCTCACTATATTGTTGCAAGGCTCTATTTTCAAAACAAAAAACTTGCTTGGCTAATCGACAGAACAGGGGCTTTTCCAAAAAGTTTACTCTCGACCGATGTCGAAAACTCAAAAAATTGTATGAAGGTTATTGCTGGTGGCGAAGTGCTTGCAATGATGCCAGAAGCAAGGCTTTCAACCGTTGGAAAATTTGAGGGGATTCAAGAGGCAACCTACAAGTTTGTAAAAAAGATGTCGGTGCCTATTTACACAATCAAAATTAACGGAGCATATCTGGCAAACCCAAAGTGGGGCAATGGGCTTAGAAAAGGTGCAAATGTTGAGGCAGAATTAAATTTGCTTTTGTCTGCTGAAAATGTTGCTGAGATGTCTCCAGAAGAGTTAAAAACAAAAATTGAAACCGCTCTTGACTACAACGAGTGGGAGTGGCTTGAAAAACACCCTGAAGTTAGGTTTAAACACAAAACCATTGCTGAGGGCTTAGAAAACATTCTCTGCATTTGTCCAAAGTGTGGAAAGAAGCATTCACTCAAAACAAGCAAAAATCAAATCACTTGTGAGGCTTGTGATTTAAATGTTTCAGTTGACGACAGATATGGTTTGTCTGGTGTTCAGTTTAAAACCATTGCTGAGTGGTATGATTGGCAAACTAACGAAATTAGAAAAGAAATCAAAAACAACAAAAACTATGCACTCAGTGACAAGGTTGAATTAAGACACCTTTCTGGTGGCGGAAAGAGACTTACAAATTTTGCTGGAAACGGCACTTGCACTCTTGATAAAAATGGCTTAACATACAAAGGCATAGATGGCGGCGAAGAGGTTGAAAAGTTCTTTCCTCAAGAGGTTATTTATCGCTTGCTTTTTGGTGCTGGTGAAAACTTTGAAATCTATGACGGAAAAGAAATTTATTATTTTGTTCCAACAGACAAAAGAAGTTGTGTTGAATGGTATATCGTGAGTGGATTATTAAAAGAATAAAGTAGGTAGACTATGACTGAAGAAAAAGAGATGAAAAAAGAAGAAAAATCATTCGCGACAATAAGCGTGAAATCGTTTGTGTCGGTGGTTGTAATTTTGGTAACAATGATAGCCATTTGTGGAGTGTTGTCATTGTTTGTGCCACAGGGTCATTTTTTGAGGAATGCTGACGGCGAAATCATTGCTGGCACATTTGTTCAAACAGAGGCTCAAGGCTTGTCTTTTTGGAAGATTATAACTGCGCCAGTAAGAGTGTTTTTTGTAGAGGGTTCACTCACAATAATAATGATTTGTTTATTCTTGCTCATTATGAGTGGTGTGTTCAATCTTTTAGATAAAACAAATGGCATCAAAGCCATTATGAACAAAATTGTTAAAAAGTTCGACAAAAAGAAAAGACTCGTTATTTGCATCACAATTCTATTTTTTATGTTATTTGGAAGTTTGTTTGGTTTGTTTGAAGAACTTGTTACACTCTTGCCATTCATAACACTTTTTATGTTGTCGCTTGGGTTTGACACAATGACGGGTCTTGGTGTGTGTATGCTTGCAGCGTGCTTTGGATTTTCAGCCGCAATCACAAACCCATTTTCGGTTGGAATCGCTTCAAGTTTTGCAGGAATTTCAACACTTAGCGGTGTCTGGCTTAGAATTATATTTTTCTTTATAACTTATGGTGTTGTTTGCTGGTTTATTTTTAGTCATATTAGAAAAATTACCAAAAATCCTGAAAAATCTTATACTTATGAAATGGATAAAGAAAAAAGACAAAACCTTGAATTTTCGGGTGAATTAACCGAGAAAGACAACAAAGTCTTCAAAGTTTATATGGTGTTCTTTATTGTTCAACTTGTGGCACTCGTTTTGATTGCGTCAATAAGAGCAATTTCAGGCTTTGCTATTCCAATTCTTTCAGTCACATTCTTGGTTGGTGGAATCATATCAGGCTTACTTGTTTGTGAAGAAAAAAAGAAAGTGTTTGCATATCTTGGAAAGGGTGCGCTTTCAATGCTTCCAGCTGTTGCATTAATTGCACTTGCTTCGTCAGTTAACTTGGTTATGACAGAAAGTGGCATAATTGATACATTAATGAACACAGTAATCAACTTCTTAGACGGAAAAAGTGTGTTTGTTGCTGTTTTGTTTATATACTTATTCATTCTTGTATTACAAATTTTCATTGGCTCAGCATCTGCAAAAATATTCCTCATTATGCCAATACTTCTTCCAATTTGTCAGGTTATTGGGCTCTCACCAAATCTTCTTATTTTAGTGTATTGTATGGCTGATGGTTTTTCGGATATGATTTTGCCAACAAACCCAGTTTTGCTTATCGGTCTTTCTATGTCTAACATCTCTTATGGCAAATGGGTAAAATGGACTTGGAAAATTCAGGTTGCAATGCTTGCTGTGTCACTTCTGGTTTTATTCTTTGGTGTGCAGATAGGTTTTTAAAAGCGTCAAATCTAGGGTAACTCCCTAGATTTTTTTGTGTGAAAATGCTGGCAAAAAGATGCTTTTTTCTATTCGTTTTGATATAATCAAACAAGAGGTTTAATTATGAAATTTATCAGTTGGAATGTTAACGGGCTTAGAGCCTGCCTTGGCAAAGGCTTTGTAGACTTTTTAAAGGCGGAAGACGCAGATTTTTTTGCAGTTCAAGAAACCAAGATGCAAGAGGGTCAAGCAGACCTTGAACAAGACGGCTACAATAGGTTTATGTCATCAGCCGAAAAGAAAGGTTATAGTGGAACTTTAATTTATGCAAAAAACCAACCAAAAAATGTGGTTTATGGCGTTCACGGAAAACATAATGAAGAGGGTAGAGTTATTACTTTAGAATATGACAACTTTTATTTTGTCAACGCCTATGTTCCAAATGCTCAAGACGGCTTAAAGAGAATTGATTATAGAGTTGAATTTGAAAACGACATAAGAGAATATCTTTGTGAACTTGATAAACAAAAACCAGTTATTTATTGTGGCGACCTCAATGTTGCTAGATGTGAGTTAGATTTAAAAAATCCAAAGGCAAATGAAGGCAACCCAGGTTATTCAAAAGAAGAAAGAGAAAAAATGGAACAACTTTTAGATTCTGGGTTTATTGACACCTTTAGAACTCTTCACCCAGACGAAGTTAAATATTCTTGGTGGAGTTATCGCTTTAGTGCGAGAGCCAAAGGCATTGGCTGGCGTATTGACTATTTTGTTGTTTCAAAAAGGCTTCAAGACAAAATTAAGGTGGCAGATATCCGTGACACAGTGCTTGGCAGTGACCACGCTCCTGTAGTTCTAGAAATTGATTTGTAAAAACACTTGCACTAATTCAAGTTGTGTGTTAACATAGGATTATCCATAAAGAGTGTGTTAGGGACAGCCCCTTTGACCACACAGCAACCTAGCGCAGAAGCGAAAAGGTGCTAAAGGCTGAATTCTATGGGATAGAATTTGATTGCAGAAAGTCCCACAGAAATTGTGGGATTTTTTTAATTTATGGAAAAACAAACAATAGGAGAAAATTATGAGAAAAATTATTACTAGCGAATCTGTTAACATTGGACACCCAGACAAAACTTGTGACACCATTGCAGATTCATTCTTGGACGAGGTTTTAAAACAAGACCCAAGGTCACAAATGGCGGTTGAATGTGCCATTAAAAACGACAAACTCTTTGTTTATGGTGAAGCAACAACCAAAGCAAACATCGACTACGCAAAGGTTGCAAAACAGGTTTTAAAAGAAATTGGTTATGAAAACGAATTTGATGTTGTGCTTGAAATTTCTAGTCAAAGCCCAGACATCAATCAAGCAGTTGAAAAACAAGAAGTTATGGCAAATGACCAAGGTATGGCTTATGGTTATGCAAGCAACGAAACTGCTGAGTTTATGCCGCTTCCAATCACAATCGCTCACAAACTTATGAGAGTTTATGACGAATATAGAAGAAAAACAAATTGCTATTTCGCTGATGCAAAGAGCCAGGTTTCAATTTGTTATGAAGATGACAAGCCTGTTTCAGTTGACACTATTGTTGTGAGCGTTTCTCACGCAGATGGTCTCACTCACGAGCAAATTTTAAATGACATCAAAACAAACGTTGTTAATGTTGTTATGGAAGAATATAAGGCATTTGATAAAGGCAACATTAAATACATCATCAACCCAAGTGGTAAGTTCACAATTTGGGGAAGTTTTGGTGATAGCGGCTGTGTTGGTAGAAAAATTGTTGTTGACACTTACGGCGGTGTTGGCAGAGTTGGCGGAGGTTGTTTTAGTTCTAAAAACGCCACCAAGGTTGACAGAAGTGCGGCATACTACGCAAGATATGTTGCAAAAAATATTGTTGCACACGGACTTGCTGACAGATGCGAAATTCAAGCAAGTTACGCAATTGGTCTTGCTGAACCAGTAAGTCTTTATATTGAAACCTTTGGAACAAATAAAGTTGATGTGGCTGAAATTCAAAAATATGTTCAAAACAACTTTAGTTTCAGGCTTCAAAACATCATTGACGAACTTGATTTATTAAAACCAATCTACAAGCAAACTGCTTGTTTTGGACACTTTGGAAGAGCAGAATTCCCTTGGGAAAAAATTAAAGATTAGGAGAAGAAATGGCTGTATTTTTTACTGCAGACACACACTTTGCAACATTTGATAAAGGTGTAATAGCTAGGGATTATCGTCCATTTAAAACACCTGCAAAAATGGATAACGCGATAATAAAAATTTGGAATAAACAAGCAAAAAAAGGTGATACAATCTATCATATTGGGGATTTTGTCAGTTACAATCTTAACGATAAAGAATATGTCAAAAATTTAAGTTTGGTAAAGAAAATCAAAGCAGATGTTGTTATTATTATGGGCAACAATGAAGATAGAGTTTTGCACTATGAGTTTAATGACGATTTTGAAAAATTTGAAAAGTTTATGCTAGGGCTTGGATTCAAACAAGTAATTCGTGGCGGGCTTGATATGGAACTTGATGGTCACAAGTTATATCTAAACCATTTTCCATCAAAACACAAAGACGGTGTGATTAACTTGTTTGGTCACATTCACAAGTCTGCGCTTGTGAAAAGATACGGGTTTAATGTTGGTATTGATAACCACTATTTCAAACTTTTTTCAAAAGAAGACATCATCGATTTAATTGGACGAATTCCTTCGTTTGACAGCGATGTTTATGACTAAACTTGAGGTTTTACCTCAAGTTTTTATTTTATTTTTAAAATGGGTATTGACACAGAGCCACTATTATGTTAAAATAACTCCAGTGAATAAAATTTCATATTAAAAATGTAAATTTTCAACACTAAATGTTAATATTTTTACATTTGGGACTTGAAATTTTTAAATTGGAGGAAATCAAAATGACAACATTACAAATCATTTTAACAGTGGCTGTTGGTGTGCTTTCAATAGCATCAATCGTGTTTATGCTTATGTTTATTATTGAAATGAAATCTGAAGAAACATACGAACAACCAGAAGTGAGAAGCATCTTCTCATCAGAAACTTATGCTGAAACAAATTCAAGCGAAGTAAACAGTATGCTTGCAAACCTTGACAAAGAAGCAGAAGAAGTTGTTGAGGCTCCTGCTGCTCCAGCACAAATCAACCAAGTTATCAATATTGTTGTTGGTGATGTTTCAAAAGAAGAGAAAGAAAAACCTGAAGAAATCGTGGTTGAAGAAGTTGTAGTTGAAGAAGCTCAAGAAGAAGTTAAAGAAGAACCTGCTCTTATTGAAGAATTCAAAGAAGAAACAGTTGAAGAAGTTAAAGAAGAGGAAGTTCAAGAAACAGTAGAAGAAGCTCAAGAAGAAGTAAAAGAAGAAGTTGTAGAAGAGGCTAAAGAAGAGGCTCAAGAGGAAGTAGTTGAAGAAACTGCTGAAGAAACAAAAGAAGAATCTAGTGAAGAAACAACAGAAATTTCAGCTGAAACACTTCTTGACTACAAAACAAGACTTGACAAGATTGTTAAAAACAGAGACAAGATTGAAAAAGACCTTTTAAAATTGCAAAAAGCAATCTTGAACTACGAAAGAACAAAGAGAAGAAAAGCAAGAAATCAAAAGATGCTTGACAGACGTGCTAGCGAACTTACAAACCTTAACCTTATTATGTATAGCGTAACAGACATTAAAAATGTTGACGAAGACAAAAAGGTTAAACAAGAAGAGCTCACTGCACACATCGCAGAACTCAAAGCAAGCATTCAAGACGCTGACGAATTCCTTGATAGCAACAAAGAAAAGAACGACCACAACATCAAAATGGCTAAGTTCCTTATGCAAGAAAAAGGCAGATATGCTGAAGAAATTGCAGAACTTGAAAAACTTATTGCTAAAACAGAAAATCCAGCTGCTTAATAGAAAAACACAAAATCTTAGGTTTATGCCTAAGATTTTTTATTGCTAAATTGTCTGTCTTGTTTTACAATTTTTTTTATAAATGTTATATTTATAATATAAACTAAGAGAGAGAATAAAAAATGAAGTTTTTTAATTGGTTTAAGAAAAAACAAACTGACGACAAATTAATTATAAACAAAAAGGTTAACTTGGGAATTGCCCTTGGCGGCGGAGGCTGTAGGGGTATTGGTCATATTGGCGTTTTAAAAGCATTTGAAGAACTTGGCGTCAAGTTTGATTATATTGCTGGCACGAGTGCGGGAAGCATTGTTGCGTCACTTTATGCTCTTGGGAAAACTCCAGCAGAGATGGAAGATATTGTTAAAAATATAAAAAAGAGCGATGTAACAAAAGGTTCAATCGCTTTCATTAGACCTGCAAAAACAGAAAAACTCGAAAATCTTATGAATAAAATCTACGGCGATTTGAAGGTGTTTTCTGAACTAAAAATTCCTCTTTCAGTTGTCTGCACAGACCTTAAAACAGGCAAGGAAGTTGATTTTAATTATGGAAACGTTGCAAAGGTTGTTTCTGCAAGTTGTGCTGTGCCTGGGGTGTTTACACCTGTTGTTCACGAAGATATGCACTTGGTTGACGGAGGACTTAGAAACAATGTTCCTGTAGATGTTGTTAAAAATATGGGTGCAAATGTTGTTTTTGCTGTTGATGTAAACCACCTTAGGGGCTCTGGAACGCAGTCTCTTTCAACTGTTAGTGTGTTGTCGTCAACCATTGGAATAATGATGCAGTCAAAGGTTGACCAAACGCTTAATATGGCAGACCTCATCATAACACCATCGCTTGAAACTTTTTCACCGCTTAAACTTGAGGGTATTGATGAAATGATAAGAATTGGTTATGAAACAGTTATGGCTCATAAAGACAAAATTAAAAAATTACTGGAATTAAACCCAAAGAAGATAGGAAAATATTTCACAAAGAATGAAGAAAATTAGGTTAGAAAAGCACATAAAGATAAAACTTATAATATCAATCATTTTGATTGGTTTGTTGGTTTTGTCTTTTTTCTTTGCAAAACCTTTAGAAGATATCCTTGGGCTTTCGGGCTCAAAGAGAAAGAATCAAACCAGCAGCGAAACAGTTGTTTCAAGTAGTTATTTTGTTTCTTATCTTGATGTCGGTCAAGGAAACTCGGTCTTAATAAAACTTCCTGACGGGAAGACGGTTTTGGTTGATGGTGGCGATATTTCTTATGGCGAGGTTGTTGCTAAATATTTAACTGATTACGGCGTAGGCAAGATTGATTATTTGATTGCAACACACAGTGATTCCGACCACATTGGCGGGCTTAATTATGTTTTGGATAAGTTTGAAGTAAAGAATATTTTAAGACCATTTCAAATTTCAGGCTCAGGAACAAGTGCAGAAACATTTATTGCTTATGAATATGAAGACATTAACGAAATTTATGAGAAACTTATGCTCGACACATCAGGCAGAAGCAAGGTTTCAAGAGTGACAACAAGTGTCTATAAAGATTTTATTAGAAAGATTTATAGTGAAACATATTTTGAAGAAAACACAGAAGTTGAAAGTAGGGTTGGCGTGTTTTATGACGGACTAAAGATTTCAGGCGACAATTATGAAATTGAATTCTTTGCACCGCTAAAAAGGGAAACGGAGTATAACCTTGAAGACTATTGCGACAAAACCACAGGTTATGCAACTGTTGGTTACGGGGTTACGAACACAAATGACAATTCAGCCATATTCACGCTTAATTGTTTTGGCGATTATTATTTGTTTACTGGTGATGCATCATTTAATGATGAAGGAAAGGGAACAAACAAGGCAGAAGATGATTTTATTGAAAGTTTAACTAACGAAGAAATACAAAGACTTTCAAACATATCCGTTTATTTGCTTGGTCATCACGGCAGCAAACATAGTTCATCAAGGGAACTTTTAAGTTTGATTAATCCAAGGTTTATTGTTGTTTCTTCTGGTCACGAATATGGTCACCCAGCAGACGAAACATTAGCCAGACTCTTGGAAATCAAATCGCTTGAGCCAGACTATCTTTTAAGAACTGACGAGTTTGGAACGATTGAGTTTTCAAAGGTTGATGACGGATTAAAGTATTCTCTTGAAAAAGCTGAGGCTGACGAAGATATAAAGATTTCCTATTTTGAGTTAAGTTCAATAATAACGGTTGTTTTGATAGTGCTTATTTTTGCACTTAAACCAGCCCGCGCCAAGGCGTAGCATTTTTATTGACATAATAAAAAAATAAAAGTATTATTAAGTTAGGTGAAGTATGAATAATTTTGAAGATAGCGAATACATTGTTTACAAACGCTTAGCTAATGATGTTATTGGTGATTTGGAGCCAGTTGTTGCAAAACTTAGGTCTCAAATCAAGAAAGGGGTTCACGGTTACGGTGTAATCAAGACCCAATTTTTAGCAAGCGATACTCTTGAAAAAATGGAATTTTATTCTAAAAAAATGAGAGAGTGGCAGTCTGCTATAAACAAGTCATTCGCATTGCTTGATAGAATTGAAATTCTTGTTAACAGAAACAAAGAAAGGGTTAAATATTTGCAAGGTAAGTGTGACGAACTTGGAATTTATAATGACAAGGTTGAAACTAAGGTTTTGCAAGATAAAATTAACCCAGAAACCAAGAATGTTTCTGTTGAATCATTGAACCTTAACCAAACTGCAAGAAGTTCAAGTATTGCTAGATTCGTCAACGGTGAAGTTTTGGTGTTCAAAAAGGGCAGAGTTGACTTTTCAAACGACCACAACAAAGAAGTGTTGATTGGAATGAGCCAAGAATATCTATCAAAATTCATTGAAAGATATCCAAGTTCAGTTGCGTCAATTCCAGGTGAAGTTTTTGCAAACTCTGGGGCAAAGAACAGAATTTTGAAAGAATGTATTGTTTTTGCATCAAACCACATCAAAACAAGGTCGCTTAAGGAAACAAATGAGTTGCTTGGTGGGCTTTTGGCAAATGCAGGAAACTTGACTAGCATTGAGCAGTTTGCAAACGAACTTAAAAACTTGTTTAACGTAATGGCTAAAAACTATCTAAAAGAAACTCTTCCTGAAAGTGCTGATGAAATTGATGACAAACTTGCTTGCAATGAACATTCGGAATTTATGCCAAAATCAAAAGTTGTTGCAGCGCTTGCTGACGGACTCGCTGGAGAGGCTGTTCAAGAGGAAGAACAAGACAGCGAAGAAGAAAGAAAAGAAAAAGAACGCGAAACAAGACTTATGATGGAACTTGATGATTTGCTTGGCAGTTTGCTTGATGAAGACCAAGAAGAGATTGAGCAAGAACAAGAGCAAGAGGAAATTGAGGCTCAACAGGAACTCAATGAAAGAAGCGAACAACAATCAATCGATGAAGAACTTGAAAAACAACTTGAACTCGAACTTGAAAAAGTTTTAAGAAAGGACGATATAAATGAATAATATTGAAAACAATGAGTTTAATGAATACAAAAAAGAGTTCTATGAAGAAATTAGGGCTATTGATGTTCAAATAAAAGACCTTGAGGCGTTAAAAATCTCAAATAAAACCTTGGCAGCAGAAGCTGCTTTAAGAAAGAGATTTGGCGACGAAATCTCGATTTCAAAGGCTATTGAAGCTGATGAAAATGAAGAGAAGACAGTTGAAAAACTTGATACTCAAGATATTGAATTTGACGGAACTATTAGAGAGATTTGTGAAAGAACAATCGACGAGAACTTTGATTCAGAAGTCGATTTAATAATTGCATCTATTAGTCAGGAGTAGTATGAAAAAGAACTTAATTTTGGCGGGGTTTAATTATGCTAGACTCAGAAGATTGGCGACACAATTTGCTGAGATTTTTGATATGAGATTTTTTGATATCTATGACTACTTTATCTTTGACAACGCGCCAAATTCAATCGCAGACATATATCATCAAAATGGCTGGGAATATGTTGATGAACAGATGAGAGATACCGTTGAAATGCAAACCACTTTTGAAAACGTTGTTACTGTTCTCGACCTTAAAATTGCCTCAATTTGCACCGATTTTTTTGATAAAATCAAAGAGAACAATGTTGTTGTTTTTGTTGGTCACAATGACAAAACTGAAGAGATTAGAAAAAGACATATTTTCTATAAATCACAAGAGGAAATGGCATATTTCTTGCTCACAGAAGATGCTCTTCAAGATATTCAAAACAAGGTTAGAAATGAACTAGCCGACATTGTTATTGAAGATGGTGATTTAACCTATGACCAAGTTAGAGACCAAATTTTAGAAGAATTCCAAAAAATGGCTGCTGAATAAAAAATAAACAAAAAAATAGTTACAGGATTTCCTGTAACTATTTTTGTTTTTACAAACTATTGTTTGTTTGCTTTATCAGCAAGTTTATCAAGGTTCTTGCCAGCGTGTGCTTTTGCTCCACTAATAAGGTTTGCAGAACTTTCAGCATTTGTTTTAGCAAGTGAGAAATATCTTGATTGTGTGCTTGTGAATTCTTCATACTCTTTTGTTGTAGGAAGTTTTTCATCAAGTGTAAGTTTTTCAGTTGTTGGGTTATATCTATAAATTGGCCAATAACCTGTTTCAACTGCAAGTTTTTCTTGTGCTTGAGTATTGCTCATATCGCTTCCGTGGTTGATGCAAGGGCAGTAAGCAATAATAATTGATGGACCCTTGTTTTCTTTTGCTTCTTTAAATGCTGTGATTGTAGCAGCAGGGTTAGCACCCATTGCAACTTGAGCAACATAAACGCCAGGATAAGCCATAGCCATAGCGCCAAGGTTCTTCTTTTGTGTTTGTTTTCCAGCAGCGGCAAATTTTGCAACTGAACCCATTGGGGTTGCTTTTGATGCTTGACCACCAGTGTTTGAATAAACTTCAGTGTCAAGAACCAAAATGTTAACGTCTTCGCCAGATGCCAAAACGTGGTCGAGACCGCCGTAGCCAATGTCATAAGCCCAACCGTCACCACCGATAATCCAAACAGATGTTTCAAAAAGTGATGCAACTAAGCCGTAGATTGCTTTGGTTGTTTCATTGTTTTTGTCTTTGTTATAAAGTTCAACAATAGCATTCTTGATTTCAAGACCAAGTGCTTTGTCTTTTTGTTCTTGAGCGAGCCAAGTTTTGAGTTTTTCTGTAAGAGCTGCGTCATAAACATTGTTTTCAACTGCTTCAGTAACAATTTCAGTTAAGTGTTTTCTGTTTGACTTAACAGATTTTCTCATACCCAAACCAAATTCTGCGTTATCTTCGAACAAGCTGTTTGACCAAGCTGGTCCAAATCCATCTTTAGATTTTGTGTAAGGGCAGGTTGGAGAAGTTCCTGAATAGATTGATGAACAACCAGTTGCGTTTGCAACAATCATTTCTTCGCCATAAAGTTGTGACAAGAGTTTAACATAAGGTGTTTCACCGCAACCAGCGCAAGCGCCAGAGAACTCAAAGAGTGGTTTTTCAAATTGGCTACCTTTGATTGATTCTTTCTTGAAGATTGTCTTAGGGTTTTCAACATCTTTAAGTTTGTTGTAAAGTTCATCTTCAGCATCTAAGATTTCTTCAGCCTTAACCATTTCAAGAGCCTTGTTGATTGCTGGACAAACCTTAACGCAGTTTTCGCAGCCTGTGCAATCTTTTGGAGAAATTTGAATCTTGAATGAATATCCAGGAACGCCAAGTGCAGGTTTAGCGCCTACTTCTTTAGCGAGTTCGCTGTCTGTTGGAACGAGGTATGGTCTAATTACCGCGTGTGGACAAACAAGTGAACATTGGTTACATTGGATACAGTTTTCAGCAATCCATTTTGGAAGCATTGTAGCAATATTTCTCTTTTCATACTTAGTTGTTCCAGTATGGTGTGTTCCTGTTGCATCGAATGCAGAAACTGGAAGGCTGTCGCCGAGTTTAAGTTCGATTGGGTGGATATAGTTTTTGTAATATGGGTCATCGATAAGGTTTGCTTGAGGTTCGCTTGTTGCATTTGCCCAGCTTGCTGGAACATTAACTTCACGGAGATTTTCAAGTGACTTGTCAATAGCGTTCATATTCATTTGAACAACTTTTTCGCCCTTTGATGCATAAGTTTTAGCAGCGGCAGTTTTGATATAATCAATAGCTGTTTCAACTGGCAAGATTTTTGAAAGTTTGAAGAATGCAGTTTGCATTACAACGTTGATTCTTCTGTTAAGACCAACTTCTTCAGCAACTTTTTCTGCGTCGATAACATAGAACTTCAAATTCTTTCTTGCAATGAATTGTTTCATTGAAGCAGGGAGTTCTTTGTCGAGTTCTTCGTCACTCCAAGGAGCGTTCAAAAGGAATGTTCCGTTTTCTTTAACTTGAGAAATCATATCATATTTGTTCACATAAGACTTGTTGTGACAAGCCACAAAGTCAGGGTGAATTGTAAGATATGGCATATTGATTTCTTTCTTGCTCATTCTAAGGTGGCTTGTTGTGAGACCACCTGATTTTTTAGAGTCATAAACGAAATATGCTTGACCATAAAGTCCTGCGTATTCGCTGATAATCTTAATACTGTTTTTGTTTGCTGAAACTGTTCCGTCGCTTCCAAGACCATAGAATCTACATTCAACCAAGCCGTCTTCGCTAAAGTCAAGTTGCATCTTGTTTTCAGGAAGTGAAAGGTTTGTTACGTCATCATTGATTCCAACAGTAAAGTGGTTCTTTGGTGAGCCGCTTACGCCGTTTTCGTGAACAGCAATAACGTGTTCGTGGGTGAATTCTTTTGATGAAAGACCATATCTTCCGCCGAGAACTCTAATTCCAAGTCTTCCAGTGTCGCTAAGAGCAGCAATAACATCTTGAGCGAGTGGTTCGTGTGTTGCGCCACATTCTTTTGTTCTGTCTAAAACAGTGATAACTTTTGTTGTTTCTGGGATTGCAGCAACAAATTTTTCTATGCTAAATGGTCTATAAAGTCTAACTTTAATAACACCAACTTTTTCTCCAGCGGCAGCAAGTTTTTGAACTGCTTGAATTGTTGTGTCAGCGCCTGAACCCATAATAACAATAACGTGAGTAGCGTCTTTTGCACCATAGTATTCATATAAGCCATATTTTCTGCCAGTTGCTTCGCCAATGTCTTTTAAAACATTCTCAAAGATTTCAGGAACGGCATCAATATATTTGTTGCAAGCCTCTCTGTTTTGGAAGAAGATATCTTCGCCTTGAGAGGTTCCTTTTTGAATTGGGTTAGAAGGAGTGAATTCACAGGTTCTTTCCCAGATGTTGCCGTATTTATTTGCAAGAGTTTTAACAGTTTCATCTTCAATAGCAGTGATAGTGTTAACTTCGTGTGAAGTTCTAAATCCGTCAAAGAAATGAACGAATGGAACTCTTGAAATGTTTGTTGCAAGGTGTGTTGCAAGTGACATATCTTGAGCTTCTTGAACTGAAGATGCAGCAACCATTGCAAACCCGGTTTGTCTAACACCCATAACGTCGCTGTGGTCGCCAAAAATTGAAAGGGCGTGAGTAGCAATTGTTCTAGCAGCAACGTGGATTACGCAAGGCAATAATTCACCAGCAATTTTATACATATTAGGAATCATCAAAAGGAGTCCTTGGCTAGATGTGAATGTTGTCGCCTTTGAGCCAGCAGTGAGCGCGCCGTGAAGAGCACCAGCTGCACCAGCTTCTGATTGCATTTCTGTAACTTCAACAGTTTTTCCAAAAATATTCTTTTTGCCTTTGGCTGCCCATTGGTCAATGTTTTCAGCCATTGGTGATGATGGAGTGATTGGGTAAATCATTGCGAGGTCTGAAAGCATATATGCCATACTAGACGCGGCGGTGTTTCCATCAATAGTAACGTGTTTTTGTTTTTCCATATTGTTTCTCCGTTTAAAATTTAGCAGTGCAGTTTTTGCACCTACATATAAATTATAGATTTATTATTAATTTTAAGTCAAATAATATTTTAGGTAATTTGCATTGAAAATAACGAATATTTGTGTTAAAATGAGCCTATGACACGTATAAAACTTATAATTCAATATGACGGGGCTTGTTTTTCTGGCTGGCAGGTTCAACCAGGCAAGAGAACAGTGCAGGGAGAACTTGAAAAAGCTCTCGAGTTTTTGCTTAAAGAAAAGGTGAGAACTTATGCCTCTGGCAGAACAGATTCAGGTGTTTCATCTTTTGGACAAGTGGCACACTTTGACACAGAGCAAGAACTTAATCTCAAAAAACTTCAAGACGGCTTAAATGCACTCACTCCTGACGACATTGCTGTCACTAGTCTAGAAATCGCTCCAGAAGGTTTTGATGCAAGATTTTCAGTAAAAAAGAAGACTTATCAATACAGATTTTATATTTCAAAATATAAACTTCCTCTTTTTGATAAAACCGCGTTCCGCGTTAACGACTATGTTGACCTTGAAAAAATGAAAGAGGCGTGTGGGTATTTCATTGGCGAGCACGACTTTGAAAGTTTTGTTTCACAAAAGAGCGGCAAAACCAACTTTGTTAGAACGGTTTATGACGCAAAGATTGTTGAACTTGAAGACGGTCTTTTTGCCTTTGAAATCACTGGAAATGGCTTTTTATATAATATGGTTAGAATTGTATTTGGAACTATTTTAAAGGCAGGTTACGGGCAAATCAAGCCAGAAGACATCAAGGGGCTAATTGAGGCAAAGTCAAGAGCAAAAGCAGGCAAAACTATGCCTCCATATCCACTTTTTATGAAAAAAGTAGACTATGACTCATAAAAACGAGACAATTTTAAGAAAATTATCAAAAGAAATTAAAATAAATTATTGACAACTTGCAAAATAAGTTATAAAATATACGAGCATAGGATTGGGAGTTTGTGTAATTTTCCCAATAATTTGTTAGAATAAATAGAAAAAGGTATAAAAAAATGAAAACATTTATGCAAAACGCAGAAACAAAATCAAACAAATGGTATATTGTTGATGCAACAAATATGCCTCTTGGTAGATTGGCTAGCCAAGTTGCCGCAGTTCTTCGCGGTAAAAATAAGCCAGAGTTCACACCAAATGAACTTTGTGGTGACCACGTAATCATCATCAATACAGACAAAGTAGTTTTGACTGGAAACAAACTTGAAGACAAATACTACAGATATCACACAGGATATGTTGGTGGTCTTAAAGAAATCCAATACAAAACACTTATGGCTGAAAAGTCAGACAAGGCTGTTTATCAAGCAGTTAAGAAAATGCTTCCAAAGAATGCTTTGGGTAGAAGAATGCTTACAAACTTGAGAGTTTACAAAGATGACAAGCACGAACAAACAGCTCAAAAACCAGAAGTATTAAATCTTGAAGGTAGAAGGTAATAATTATGGCAAAGAAAACAGCAAAGAAAGTAGAAAAAATCTGGGCAACAGGCCGCAGAAAGAAAGCTATTGCTAGAGCAAGAATTTGCGAAGGCAAAGGCGAAATCGTTATCAACAAAAAACCTCTTAATGAGTATTTCAAATCAGAGCTTCTTCAAAACGAAGTTAAAACAGCCTTAACACTTGTTGAAGTTGCAGACAAATATGACATCGCAATCACAGTTGATGGTGGTGGTCTTTCAGGACAAGCTGGTGCTTGCCGTCACGCAATCGCTAGAGCACTCGTTCTTTCAAACGAAACATTCAAATCAACAATTAAATCAGCAGGTCTCTTAACACGTGACCCAAGAATGAAGGAAAGAAAGAAATACGGTCTTAAGAAAGCTCGTAAAGCTCCACAATTCTCTAAGAGATAATATTTTAAACAAGATGCATTTGCATCTTGTTTTTTTGTTGTCAAAATATATTATATTTTGTTAAAATAATGTTAGTGTGAAAGTGGAGGGGTCTGCCCTCGTGAAAAGGAGACAAAATGAAATTTTTTAACAATTCTTGGGATAGTGCATTAGAAGACGAGTTTGAAAAAGATTATTTCAAAGACCTTTTAAATAAAGTTGATGAAGAATACTCAAACTACACAGTATATCCTGCAAGAGGAAAGATTTTTTCTGCACTCACAAACTGCGACCTCAAAGATGTCAAGGTTGTAATTTTGGGTCAAGACCCATATCACGAACCAGGTCAAGCCCACGGAATGAGTTTCTCGGTTATGCCAGGAGTTGACATTCCACCATCACTTAAAAACATCTACAAAGAAATCGAAAGCGAATATGGCTACAAACCACCAAATCACGGTTATTTGATGAGTTGGGCAAAGCAGGGCATATTGCTTTTAAACGCAACACTCACTGTTCGTGAACATCAAGCAAACTCACACGCAAAGTTTGGTTGGCAAAAATTCACTGATAGAGTTATTCAAGAGGTTGCAAAACTAGATACCCCAGTGGTCTTTTTGCTCTGGGGCAGAAACGCTATCGCAAAAAAAGCATTTATTGACGAAACTAAACACTTGGTTTTAACATCTGTTCACCCAAGTCCACTCTCGGCTTACGGGGGGTTCTTTGGAAACGGACATTTCAAAAAAACCAATGAGTTTTTAAAATCAAAAGGCAGAGAAGAAATTAACTGGAAAATAGAGGATATTTAGGCAAAAGTGAAAAGGAAAATCTTTAGTGTGCTAATGAGTTTTTTAATGGTGTTGTCGGCACTGACAGCGCTCATTTTTGCTGGCAAAAAAACGCCTGAAAGCCCTAGATTAACCTATGCTAGTGTAGAAGATGAACTTGGCGAAAAGTTTGATTTAATCGGCATTAATCCAAACTCTTATTCAAATGCAACCATAGAAAACACAGCACCTTTTGACACTGAAAAAAGCGGGGTGATGCCTGGCTCGTCATTAACTCCAAAAGCCGATGTTTTTGGTCAAATTTCAGGTGTCACACTCACAGTTAACACATTTTCTTTAACAGCAAATAAATCAATATATTTTTGGATTTATTTGATTGATACTGAAACATTTGAACTCACATTCACTATCACTGACGGAGGCGAAAAAAGTTGTCAGTGGTTCTTTGACTCAACCTCAGTTCAGGCTGCGGGAGCAGGTTGGAGTTTGTTTGAACTCAAGGCTGCAGAGGCTGAAGTTTCTGCTGAAAACACAGATAGATATAGCGTTAACTACAAAACCTTTGCAATACGTTATAAAACAGAACTAACTGAAAATGTTGATGAATATTTGAGCAAGACCGATGAGTTTTTGTCAATTTATCACGTCTACACTGCAAATTCTTACTCATCTAACCCATACAGCGGAAGAGTTACTGGCTTATCAAGAGCATATAGCGCATTTAGCAGTGAATTCATTTCTGCAGGAAAGGTGTTCAAGGGTGACGAAATTGAAATTTCAAATCCTTACACAATATTTGAATATTTAATGGTAGGCAAAACGGAATATTCAGCGCTCACAAGCTATGAAAACTATATTTGGGAAATCACTATGCAAGAGCCAGGTGGCGGAGACAGGGTGATGGATTATGGTGACAAATTTAGTTTTAATACAAAGGGTTGGTATACACTGAATATAAAACTATATGAAAAGAAAAAACTTTTAAACCAACCAGTTGACCTTAACACGGTTTTGATTTTAAACCAAAGCAAATCAATTTTCTGTGAAGAAATGACACTTGGCAGTTTCATTGTTGGAACAACCTATGAAATGAAAGATAATGAAGTTTTGAAGGTTGGTTTCAAATTCACAAAAGGAATCATCATTTCTGGCGACATCAAGGTTGAATTTAGTAATAATTGTGCTGAATTAGAGTCACAATATGAACTAGACGGAATTTACTACATTGAAGTTAAAGGGCTTGAAAAGGGCAGTGTTGAAATGGAAGTTTCAGCCACAGCAAGCAGTGTTTATAATAAAGACGTTAAGAAGTATTCAAATGAGATTACAATAGAAGTTAAATCTTCAGAAGAGCCAAAAGATTGGTCAATGACAATCTTGTGGATAACTTTTGGTTGTTTTTGTGCGTATTTTGGTGGATTTTTGATAAATTCTCTTGTAAAAGCTAGAAAAAATGATGTAAAATAAATGTGGATGATTATAAAGGGGGCAAGCGAGTGAATTATTTTGATAATAACGAACAGAATAAGAGCAAGATTCCCTATGATGATACTCCAATAAACCGTAGCAATAGCAAAAGGAGAAAAAAGTTCTCCCAATCCATTAGGACGAGCAAGTGGACCTCAGTGTTTATGGTTGTGCTAATCGTGCTAAACGTGGTGCTAAGTTATTGCTGCATACACTTTATGAAGAATTCAAGGTCGAAAGTAATCAACAACTACACCTTGGAACTTGGCTCTTCAGGCAGCACGGGCACTGGTTCAGAAATTGAAACAGCCTACAAAACTGAAGCATATCTTAGTTCCGTGAGTGTTGCTGCTGGTGGAACGTGCACAAACGAAAAAACGTTCTACACTTCAACGGTCTACCGCGGCTCGGGTGTGATTTACAAAATTGATGAAAGTTCAAAAACAATCTACTTCATCACTTGTTATCACGTTATCAACGGCTTTGAAGACAAAGTGTGGGTGTTGCTTGCAACATCTCTAAAGCCTATTGAAGTATCCGTCGTTGCTTATTCTGCACATCACGACATTGCGGTTCTAAAATATGTGTCTTCAGATTTGGTTGACACACTTTCAGGTTGCAAAGCCATCAAGACATTTGATAGTTCATATATCTCGAATGGTGAAGATGTGTTCGCTATAGGAAACTCTCTTTCCAGTGGTCTTTCAATCACAGAAGGTGATGTTTCAGACACAAACGTAATGATTAGAATTAGTGGAAACAGCTTTGATACAAGAACAATTCAAACTTCTGCTGAAATCAACCCAGGTAACTCTGGTGGCGGATTGTTTAACGCAAAAGGTGAATTTATCGGCTTGGTCAACGCTAAAAAACACTCGGTTAACTCAGGCTCAGAAACAGTAACGGTTGTGGGAACAGCTTACGCAATTCCAAGCAACTTGGTTATTGGTATTGCCGACAGTTTAATAAAAACCAAAAACAAAGCAATTCAAGTCAATCTTGGTGCAGTGTTTGCACACGATATTAATGACGGAATGAGAATTGAATATATTTCTCACGATGGGGTATATAAGCCAATCGAAACATATACTGTTTATGTTAGGTCAGTTACATCAGGTTCGGTTGCTCACGGAAAACTTAAAGCAAATGATGTTATCAACGCAGTAGAATTCAGCGTTGTTGAAAATGGTGTAACAAAACTAATCAAAGTTAATATGTTCAATCAACACATCTTTGATTATTACGCATTCTCAATCATTGAGGACAGTGTGATAACATTCTTTGTTAAAGACGGAACTGGTGAACGTCAAGTTCAAGTGGTTGCAAGTGCAGTTGCATCAGAAGCCATTTCAACGGCTAGTTCAATGAATTAACTTATGCAATAACAAATCATATTTGTTGCAAATAATTTCAAACTATGGTATCATAGAAAAGCGGAGGATAGTTTATGGAAAACAAAAATTTAACAGATAAGGTAAAGGAAATCATTGCAAAACAACTTTCAGTTAAAGTTGACGCAATCCAAGATAACACAAACATCGCTGAAGAACTTGGCGCTGACTCACTTGACCTTGTTGAAATTTTGATGTCTTTAGAAGATGAATTTGCAGTTTCAATTCCAGATGAAATGATTCCACAAATCAAAACAATCAAAGATATCGTTGACTTCATTGAAACAAACAAGAAATAAGTTAAACGTTATTAAAGCATTAAACAATTTAAGTTTAATGCTTTTTTTGTGTATAAAATTTTTTATTTGTAATACAATATAAAAGTTAAATTGAATATATTACAAAAAATATTTAAAAAAGTAGTTTACAAATAAACAAAATTGTTATACTATATGGTCGAAAATAATAAATAGGAGCAAACTATGGCTAAATACAAAAAATGTCCAAGATGTGAACTTAATTATATTTTAGAAGAAGAAGATTATTGCTATGTTTGCAAATCTGAAATGAAACACCACACTGAAAGTGATGAAGACGATTTGCTTGACATTGAAGATATGGAACTCTGCCCAATGTGTGGTCAAAACTACATCACAGAAGACCAAACAATGTGTGATGAATGCAGGGGTAAAACCAAGGGTGAAAATGGCGGCGTAGACAAAGATTGGAAAGACGACGATTCAATGACAAGTGCATCTTCAGACGTTGAAAATGACGACGAAGATGATGAGGAATACAATTCAGGCTTCAGCGATATCGACGGTGACGAAGAAAGCGACGAAATGTTTGATACAGACGATGAACTTGAAGACGGTTCACCAATCGACTTTGCTATGGAAGAAGACGACCTTGATGAAGCTTTTGACACTGTTTCACCAATTGATGACGATTTTGAAACCGTTGAAGTTTCTGACAGTGATGATGACGACGATGACGAAGAAGACGAAGACGACTATGACCTCGGCGACGATATGTTAGGAAAAAAGAAATAAGCAAAAAGATAGACTTTTGAGTCTATCTTTTTTTATTGAAAAATTATAACAAAACCAGTGTTTTTTGTTTAAGATTGACTTTGTTAAACTATAATAGTAAACTAGTTTTATGAAAGAAAAACAAATGAAAAAGATAATGAACTTCAGGCTGTTTTTGTATCTTGCAATTTCACTTATTGTTTCAACGCTTCTATCAGTTTATGTGTTTGTGTCACAGAACTCAAAAGTGATTTTAATGATAAGCGTTGTTGCATTAATTTTTATTTGTTTAATTTTAGTTTTAATTTTCAAAAGAAAATTTTTAATATTTTTGTTGGTTTTATTGTTTGGCTTTTTATTGCCAGTTGTTAGCATCTATAACAAATCAAATTGGATAAATCAAAATCTTTCTAAAAATGTAGAAAATTGTCAAATTATCGGCAAAATATACACAAGAAAGGCTGATTTAGATAAAAAGGTTTTAAAGCTTTATTTGAGCGATGTAAAAATTATTTCGAATGAAACTGAAGAAAATATTAATGGAAATATTTTTGTTCATATTTCAACCGACAATCTTGATGTTTCAAAACTTGAAGTTGGAAGGACAATTTATGTTAACGGTTCAATTAAACTTTATTCGCTTCAAGACGAAGAGTTGTCAAAGGCGGTTTCAAAAATATCATCTGGGGTTTCTGGTGATGTGTATGTTCGCGCGTTTAATGTTAAGGTTGCAGAAAATAAATCACTAACGATTAGAGACAATGTTAAACAGAGAGTTTATAATAAGACCTCGAATGTCAAGTATGGCGATATCGGTTATGCTATGATGTTTGGTGATACATCAATTCTTGACCCTGACATTAAAGGTGTTTTTCAAGAGTCAGGCACTGCGCATCTTTTGGCGGTCAGTGGGTTCCACGTTTCATTAGTGGTTATGTTAATTTCATTTGTTTTAAAAAAACTGAAAGCAAACAAATTCACCAGTCTCGGTGTGACGGTTTTGATGCTGCTTTTATATGCATATTTGTGTGACTTTTCGGTTTCGGTTATAAGAGCCGCGATAATGTCTATCGTTGCGCTCTATGCAACCACAAGAGCCAAAGAATATGACGGACTCTCTGCGTTGTCTTTAGCACTTGTGATTCTTCTGGTTATTTCGCCATTGCAACTGTTTGATATTTCACTTGTGTTGTCATTTATTTCAGTTCTTTCAATCATTTTGTTGATGCCAGTTTTCACAAGACTTTTATCAAAAGTTTTCTATGACAAGATTGCGTCGAGTCTTGCACTTAATTTTGCTGTTCAAGTTGGCTTATTTGTAACTCAAATTTGTTACTTTGGAAAAGTTCCAGTGCTTAGTTTCATCACTAATCTAATAACTGTTCCGCTTGCGAGTTTCGCGTTTATGTTTTTGATTTGTGCGGTTATTTTGAGTTTTGTCTTGCCATTTATTTCGCCAATAATGTCATTGTTTGGCTATGTTATGCAATTGCTCGTGAGGTTCAATAACTTTGTGTCGGGCGTTTCCATTTTTGTAGAAACGGGAGTGGTAGCAGGGTTTGCTGTGATTTTGTCTTGCGTGCTTATGTTTATTGTCAGCGACTATGTGTTTGCAAAAAAGAGAACAAAACTTGCTTTAAGTGTGATAACTCTTGCATTTATAGTGTCTCTAATGATTATTTAACTCAAATGAACTAGACAAACAAAATCTCTTTTGTTATAATCTAGACTAGGTATACTATGAAATATATTGAACTAAAAGCAAATCTTAAAAATGGTTTAAAAAGAGCATATCTAATCACTGGTGATGATAGATATCTTTGTTATGATGCGCTTAAAAAAATTGAAGACTCAACAAGCATAACCATTAAAGATATGAACTATGTCGTGATTTCTGGCGAAAGCACTTCAGCAACTGAAATTATTGATAGTGCAAATATGTTTCCTTTTGGTGACCTAAACAGGCTTGTTGTGGTGAAGAACTTTTCACCAACAAAAGATAAACAAGCGTTTGAAAAAATTCAAACTTATCTAAACTGTCCGCTTGATTCAACAGTGTTGGTGTTTTTCAATACTGACGATGCAGACTTTTTTAAAGGTATGAAGAATCTTGAAACCATTGATTGTTCAAAAATCGATGCAAAAATGATTTCAGCATATATCAAAAATATCTTAAGCAAAAACGATATTCAGTCAAACGAAGATGTTGTTGATATGCTCATAAGATTTTGCTCATTTGATATGGCGAGAATAACAAACGAACTTGAAAAGTTAACCGCGCTCGTGATTGAATCAAAAATTTTGACAAGCGACATTGTTGAAAAGAATGTGGTTCAAGACAAGGAATTTCAAGTTTTTCAACTTGCTGAATTCATTGCTAAGGGCGACGCGAAAAACGCCATTGACCTAGTTGATTCATTTATGGTTAAAGCAGGGCAGGGCTTTACTGTATTGATGCCGCTATACAACACTTATAGGCGTGCGCTTTATGTTGCAATCAACAAAGACAAAACACCTGCAGAACTTGCTAGCATCTTTGGTGTGAAAGAGTTTGCGGTTAAAATGCTAAAAAATCAAATTAGTGTTTTTTCATCAAAACAACTAAAGCAGATTGTTGATATGATTGCAGATTACGATAGAAAAATAAAAGTCGGGGAAATGAAAGAAAATATTGCAATAAAAACAATAGTTTTTAATATACTAAACTTAAGAGGAAAATAATGGCAGAAAACTCATTGATTTATGCTAATAAAATAAGAAAAAATACTTGGATTTATAAGTTTTTGTTGTTCTTATCATTTGTTTGGGTATCAATTTATCCTGTTTTGAACGCAAGTGTTTATACATTTAAAGTGGGTTATGGAAACTTGCTTGACCCAGGTGTTCCAACAACAATTTTTTCATCTGTTTTATTTGAAGCACTTTTTGCTTGGGCTTCATTTGAAATTATGTTTTGGCTCTATAGATACATTTTAACATTCAAAATCTACACTTACATTGTTCCAATGGATAGTTTAAAAGCAGAAACAAGAATGTTTTTTATGTATAGAAACATTTTCTATGGTTTGTTTTTAAATCTTTGTTTTTTGATGCCATACTTAGAAAGTTTTTCAGTGTTTATGAACGTTTTGATAACATTGACAGTTTTAATATTCTATTCAAAACACTTAAATAGCACTTATTCAGACCCAATCATTGGTCACTTTGTGTTCAAGACCTTCTGTTTCCCAATCTTCGTTTATGAAGGTTTGTGTATACTATACTCTGTGATGGTGGTGCTATAATGAAGAAGATAAAAAGTTTATTAATGGTATTAGTAATACTTGCAGCGTTGTTTTTTGCACCAGTTAGCGGGTTAAACAAAACAGCAAATGCTGTAAGAACAAAAGTTTCTTATGATGAATTTTCAGCAGAAATCAATTCGAACCTCACAAACATTTGCGGGTTTACTGGTAGAATCGCTGGAAGCGCAAATGAGGCGGAAACAGCTCTTTATTTGCAACAATATTTGAAGGGCATCACAAACATCTCTGCAGTTACAAACGCGTCAACAAATGAGGGTATTCAACAGTTTGAATATATGTCAAATTTAACCGGAACATATAAAAAATCACAAAACGTTGTGTTTAGATACACTGCACCAGCAGAAACAAAAAAGACAGTTATTCTTGGTTGTAGCTATGATGTTCCATACTACTTTAGCGAAGAAGTTCAAGACTATGTTTCTTATGGAAACGACGCATTAAACAGCAGCTCAGCAAGTGTTGCAACACTTATGGCTCTTGCGAAATTCTTGCCAGAATATGGCTTTTCATATAACATTGAATTTGTTTTCTTTGGTGCTGGCGAAGAATCTTTTGCTGGTTCAAACTTCTACACTGACGGCATAGCAGATGCTGACGCTGAAAACATTTTGTGTATGATTAACCTTGACAAGGTTGCTCTTGGTGAAGATTTATATTTCTATATTGATGAAATCGAGACGGATTTTTCAAAATATATTTCGTCACTCTTTGCAACTTCAAAAATTGGAACAAAGAAAGTTGATGTTGTGAATCTCAACAAAACATCATTCATTGACAATGGTTTAGGTCTCACATATTCACACATTGCGCTTGATTCAAACAATGTTAATTTTATGAGAAGAAAAATTGCAACAATCAATCTCTTTGCTGGGGACTATGATGACGGGCTAGTTTTTGGAAGATGTGAATATGCATCAAAGGGTATTATTACTTATTCAAAGTTTGATACTATTGAGCATATCAAAGCCACATACGGTGCTGACGTTATTGAAAAGAACTTATATCAAGTGTTTGAAACAATCGAAAGAATCTTAACAGATAAAAACTTTGTTTCAACCTGTTCAGTTTCTTACAATCAAACTGGCTGGTTCTATTCAATTTTTGGCAACCAAAAACTTGTTATAATGCTAACAGCGATTGTATTCTTTGTTATTTTGGCAGTTGCAATTTACATTCATTACAAACTCACAGTTAAGTCATACTTTGCTAACGTTGAAATGGAGTTTTTGTCATCAGTTGTGAAAATTACTGAACATATTGATGGGGAAGGAAAAGACAAAAACGTTCCAAAGGTTGTAAGCCAAGTGATTGCCAACGATATCAAAAAGAACAAAACATTGAATCCAGAAAAACCAAAAGACAATGATGGCGATTCAAATAAAAAATAGTTTGCAATAAAAAAGGATTTATCAATTTGATAAATCCTTTTTGCTATTCTTGATTATAAAGCGATTTGCTTGAATAATATGGCTCGCTTGTAATGTTTATTCCAAGTGCAAGGAGTGTGTTTTGGTCGGAAGTGTTTAGCATTGATGATGAGTGTGCCTCCAAGCCTTTGAGTTTGTCGAGTTGTTTTAAAATATGTTCAGCTGTTGGGTTTGTAACAGAGTTAATTGAAAGGAGCATTAAAACATCTTTGAGTGTTAATTTTCCTTTCTTTATTCCAAGTTTGCTTCTCTTTAAATCAATAACTGGTTCAAGCAGATTTTTTGGAATCAAATTAATTGAATCGTCAATATGTGAAATATGTTTGAGAGCGTTCAAAACGCAAGCACAAGCACAGGTCATAAGGTCTTTTGTTCTTCCAGTTACGATTTTTCCTGAAGGCAGTTCAAGAGCCATAACAGGCGAGTTTGTTTCTTCGTGTTTCTTGTTAGCGGCGGTCGCAACCTTTCTAGAGTTTGGGTCAATCTTCCATTCGCCCATAAGAAATTTGATTCTGTTTACTGTGTTAATGGTGGTTGTTCCTTTCTTTTGCTCGCATCTTGCTTTATAGTATCTTCTAACAATTTCGTCGATGCTTGCTTTTCTTACAACCTCGTCGTTTGAGATTGCAAAACCAACCATATTAACGCCCATATCGGTAGGTGATTGATAGATTTTGTCGTTTCCTGTGATTTTATGCAAGATATTTCTAACAACTGGGAAAACCTGCAAATCGCGGTTATAATTAACCGCTTGTTTGTTGTATGCAGCCAAATGGAAATTGTCGATTGTGTTCATATCATTAAGGTCGGCTGTTGCGGCTTCGTATGCGATGTTAACAGGGTGGTTTAGTGGCAAGTTCCAAACAGGGAATGTTTCAAACTTGGCATATCCAGCTTTAACCCCGCGCTTATATTCGTGGTAAAGTTGAGAAAGACAGGTGCCCATTTTTCCGCTGCCTGGACCAGGCGCTGTGACAATAACTAAAGGCTTTGTTGTCTCGATATATGGATTTGCGCCATAGCCCTCGTCGCTAACAATGGTTTCAATGTCTGTTGGATAACCTTTTGTGAATCTATGAAAATATACTTTTTCATTTCGGTTTATGAGGCGGTTTGCAAATGTGATTGCAGATGGTTGCTCATTAAAAAGGGTAATAACAACACCGCTAACGGTGAGTCCCTCTTCTCTAAGACAATCAATTTGTCTCAAAACGTCCATATCATAAGAAATTGAGTAATCTGCACGAATCTTGTTTCTTTCAATGTCTCCAGCGCTAATAACAACGATAATTTCGCTCTTGTTTTTAAGCTTTTTGAGAATTTGTATTTTTGCATCTGGTTCAAAACCTGGCAAGACTCTTGATGCGTGCAAGTCGTCAAAAAGTTTTCCGCCAAATTCAATGTAGAGTTTGTTGTCGAACTTATTAATTCTCTCTAAGATGCTTTCTGTTTGCAATTTTAAATATTTTTTAATGTCAAAACCTTTTTTCATATTAACCTCACAAACTCTTTTTCAACCATTCCAGTATAGTATAGTTTTTTAGTAGGGGCAAATTAAATTTTGGGCAAAAGAAACATAAATTTTTATGTTTTTTAGTTTACAAATTTAAAAGAATTTATCACAAAACAAAAAGGGTGCAGAGCACTCTTTTTTGACAATAAAAAAAGAGAACGATAGTGTTCTCTTTGATTATTTATTAGATTCAAGTTCTGCTTTAAGTTTTGTAAGTTCAACAGAAAGACCTGCTTTTTTGTTGTTTGCTTTATTTTTATGAATGATACCTCTTGTAACTTCTTCATCAATGATAGAGAATGTTTCAGGAAGTAATTTTTCTGCTAATTCAACATCTTTTTCGCTAATTGCCTTATTGAACTTCTTAATAGCTGTAGCAAGTGCGCTGCGTTCTGCTTTGTTACGAGCGTTGTTTCTAATTGCAACTTCTTGTCTCTTTTTAGCTGATTTAATAATTGGCATAATCTTATTTGCTCCTTTGCAATAATTATCGTTAACATTCTAACACAGATTTATTTGATTTGCAAGTATTTGGTTTAATATTTTTTTATAAATTTCTTTTAAAGGAGCGCTATCTTTGGAAAAGATGAACTGAACGGAGGCTTTATTTGTGTTTGGCTTTGCTTTGCTGCCAAATTTGCGACTAATTTCACGCGCTACGCCGTTGTTTCCGTCAAGCATAGGAATTTGTATATGTTTTTCTATTATCGGCTTGATTAAGGCATAATGTGTGCAACCAAGAATAAGCGAATCGCAGCCTTTCACGTGCCTTTTTATATATAGTATATCTTTTAAAATCTTATAACTATTATATACTGTCTTGTTTGTCATAAAAGATTCAATGTTTTTTGCAAAGCTTTCAAGTGATAAACAAAATAGGGTTTTTCTTGACTTAATTTGTTTTATGGTTTGAGGTGTTGCAATCAGTAGTGGTTTTTTATAGCCTAGTTTAAATACGAGGTTTACGGCGGGCTCTGTTCCTATGAATATTTCGCCTGGAAAATTTTTCCTAATAAACGAAATTGACGATGTTGTTGCAGTGTTGCAGGCAAACACAAAACCAAAGGGTTTAATGTTTGTTTTTAAACGGCTAATTATCGTTTTAAGTCTGTTTTGAATTTGTTTTCTTGATAAGTTTCCATAGGGTGCGTATTTGTTATCCGCAAAATATAAAACATTAAATTTGTTTTGTTTTAGCAGCACCGCAAGTGTTGAGATTCCTCCAACTCCGCTATCAATAAAAACCAAGTATTCTTTATTCATATTAAATTATATGCAAATGTTGTTTTTCTGCATAAAAAAATGAAAGCAGATGCCTTCATTTTTGTTATCTTGTTTTCATTTTTCCTCTAGAAACGAGAACGAATGCTGCAATGCCTCCAACTAAGATAGCAGAGAAAACTATAAGAAGGGTAGATGAAGTGTTTGGTGGTTTTTGATAATCAAACTCACCAGTTCCAAGGGTTCCCATTGAGTCAGTGAATGTAACTGAATATTTTCCATATTCTTTAAAAGTTAATTCAAAACCAGTTTCTTCAGTTAAAACTTCGGTTATAGTTTTTCCATTATATTTAATAGTTACAGTAATGTCGCCAATACCAGAAAATTTAAGGTTGAGCTGGTCGAGAACTTTATCCTCTTCTAAAACATCAAATTGCTCAACTGCAACTTCTTGCATCGCATAGTCGATATAATAATTGTTGATGTATGCCTTATCAAGAACAACAGGGTCACGAACAACAGCATCGGTTGTAAAACTAAACGAAATGCTTAATTTTGATTTAATATTTCTGTAGTTTTCATAATCTCTAACAACCTTGAAAGGAATAGAGGCTTCTTTTGTTTCTGTTCTTGGATTACCATTTGCATCATATTCAACTTCATATTCCTCATTAACTTTATATTTGGTAAATGAAGTTTTTGGAGCCTTTACAACAGAGAAATTATAGTCTTGTTGATAACTTTTTATGATTTCACCAGTTGTTGGGTGATAGGTGTGTCCGCCTTTAACTCTTATTTCGTTTTCAATATGATATTGATAAAGTGAGATTTCATAGAAAGCGTCTTCTGAAACAATCATAACAAGGTCGCCGTCTTCATTGAGCATTTCTTCAAGTTGCGCTTTGGTGTAAGATGTTGTTGTTGGAATGTTTGAGCTTCCACCGAAGGTTGTAACGGTGTAGTCAAGCACAACGTCAGTATCTTCAATCAAGGTGTCTTTTTCAAAATAGAATGGTAAGTTTTTAATTGTGATTTGAACATTGTTGTTTAGAGTTGATTCGCTAACAACATAATCTATTGGAGTTCCTTCATCTTCAAGGGTTTGGAAGATTACATAAACGTTTTCAAATGCTGTGTTTTCAGCGCTTTCATTTTTGATGTAGAATGATGTTGAATAATAGTTGTTGTTTTGGAGTCCTAAAACATAGGTTGAGTCGTAAACTGCAACTTCATATCTTCCTGTTTTGTTGAAATCAACCAAGAATTCATTAAAATTTGTTGTTGCGCCAACATATTTATAAACGGCTGTTTTAAGTTCGCCATTTTCAAATAGTTCTGTTGCTAAACTTTTATTATTTTTTGGTCTTTGTTCGTCATAATATTCAACAAACAAGAGGTCTTTATCGTCGATGTGTTTGCTAAACAACTTGTAAGTGTAAACAAAACCATTGTGGTTAATATCAAAGTATAGAGGATTTCCTTCGGTGTAATTGTTGTTTGTAAATGAAAGTTTAACATTTGCATAAGAATGTTCTCTTGGAATCTTTGTATCAATAAATGGCGTTGCACCAACATCAAGACCAACACATTCAAATGAAATTGCGTCGCTAGAACTGAAGTTTACAACAGGTCTATCAAACATAACAATAAGGTCGTCATTTTTTGTAGGGTCACCAGAAACTTCTGTTTGGTGTCTATAAACACAATATCTAACAGATGAAGTAGGTGAAAGTTCGTTTAGTGTGTAAGATTTAATAAATGTGATGGTTCTCACTGACGCTGTTTCGGTGTAACTAACAAGGTCGCCATAATTTGAATGGAGTGTTGGGGTTGTTCCTGCAATAACAGGGGTGTTTGACCTATAAATAATAACGTGGCCTTCTGCAATGCTGTATTGATAAATGTTTTCATCTAATTCAAAAGAAGTTGGAAATTCTCCACTTTCAGGGTCTTTTTCCAAAACGATATCAACAGTGTTTGTATGGAAGTTGTTTGGGTCGCTAAGAGAAACTTTGTAGTTATAGGTTAAATAGTCAAAGGTAATTGTTGTTGCACTGTTTGTTGTGATATAGGTTACTCCATCAACAGTGTTTAGTGATGATGCTTGCAAAGTTTGCCCGCTTACGGAAATTGTTGCAAAAATGTTGTGGATAACAGGGTCTGCAGCAGATGCCTTATCTTTTGGCTTAATGTTAAACAAAAAGAAAGGTAGGGCAAAAACAAGTATCATACCAAACAATAAAATTTTCTTTAACTTCTTCATATTATTTTCCTTCTTTAATTATGAATCTGTATTTTCGAGCACGATGCTATTTCTTCTTTTAATGTCATAGTAAACGTCGCTTTCTTTAAATGCTCTTCCTGGAATAAACTCTGCAGGGATTGAACCAATCTTGTAGATGTCTAAACATTTGAAGTATGGTGTTGCAACTGCGCGGCAAGGATATTGTTGGAAGTTGTTTGTAATGTTTGTTCCAAGTGGAAGTTTATCAAGTTCTGATGGGTGAATGAGTGGAACTTGTTGAAGCGAAGTTGATGTTGAGGTTGTGGCTTTGTTTTTGCCGTCGCCTTCATTTTTGGTTTTACTATCAACTTTGATTGTGTGGTTGCCAAGTTCTTTTGAAAACTCTTCACGGGTCTTAAGGTCAGGGGTTCCGTAGAAAAGTGTAGCACGGCACTGACCACGAACGATTTCGGCAACTTCTTTGCCGTAAACGTCATCAAGCTGTGAATATGATTGGATAGCCATATTCAAATAAATCCATCTTGAACGAGCAACGGTAATGATACGGTTTAAGCCGTCAATTTTAGGCATATTCGCAAACTCATCAAGAATATAGAAGAGAGGACGTTTAAGGTGAGCCATCTTGTCGTCATTTGTAAGTTCGTTAGCACGTGATTTTTGAACGAATTCTTTATAAGATTGAGCGATGCAAACAGAAGCAAGTTTATATCTGGTTGCTCTTTCATCAGGGATTTTAATAAAGAACGCTGTTGGTTTGTCGTCAAATTCAGTAAATTTGATGTCGTTTGAAGATGTAAGGTAACAAATACCGTTATCTGAGAACAAACCGAGGTTTGTTAAAAGGGTTGACATATAACCGTCACGAGTAACTTGTGCTTTGGTTTGTGTGATGTTTGAAGAAAGTTCGATTGTTTTTGAAAGAGGATTTCTTCCTGAAAAATAATCTTTAACAACGTTATAGTCGTCTTCTTTGTTACTTGCAATTTTGTATGCGTTGAAGAAATTGTATTTATCTTTTGTCATACCAAGTGCTTCGTTTTCACTATCTTCGAGCATCGCAATCATACAAGCCTGGAAGTAGTCTCTAGCACCATCGGTCCAAGACCTATCTTTTGCGTCTGCTGGTGGCGGAACAAGCGCACCTGCAATATCTTGCAAACTTTCTAAACAGTCGTCTTTAATCTTTTGTTTTTCAACGTCAACTTCAATAAGTGTTTCACGAAGGGTGTTAAATGCTTTACCCATAAATTCATACCACTCACTGCTGTTGATATCACCAGACCTTAAAAGGTTAGGGTAGTTTTTAATAGGGTCGTTTGTGTGTTTTAAAATATTTTCTTCCATATGTCTACGAAGTTGCCATTGTTCGTAGATGTTTTCAAGAGGATTCCAACGCTTACTTGCATAAGGTTGTGTGAGGTCGAGAAGCAAAACATTGTAGCCTTGGTTTTTCATTTTCAAACTATGGTGGGCAAAAATTTCGCCTTTAGGGTCGGTGATGAAAAGAGAAGGCTTGGTTTTAAGTTCTGTCAAAATTTGCATTGTTGGTTCAACCCAACAAGCAGTTTTACCAGTACCAGACGCACCCACGATTAAAACGTGACAAGGAGGAGTGAAGTGAATGTGAATATCTCCGTGTTTAAGTTCGAATCTAAAAGGAATACCTGTTATAGAAAGGTTTTTGAGTTGAGAAAACTTACAATGCTTGAAATTCTTGTTGAGTTCATCAAGAGAAGCAAAGTGTTGGTTTTCCATATCTTTTTGACCTTTGAAGGTTCCATCGTCCTTCATATCCTTCAAAAGTATAAAAAGAAAAGCAACGGCAAACATAATAAATGTTGTCGTCATTGTGCTTTTTGAAGTGAAAGATATAGGATTTCCCATAAGGAAGTGGTCAACTACAATACCTCCTGCATAACTAAAAAATGCGATAAGAACAAGGTTGAGCAAAAAATTGCCAAATTTATTCTTTTTCTCAGAAGCCATAAAATCCTCCTATTATATAAATAATATATCACAATGAATTATAACAAATATTTTAAATAGCCGCAAATGAATTGTGGGTGAGTTTGAAAAATTTTAAACTTATTTTAAAAATGTAAAAATAAATCAAAAAACTAAAAATAAAAACAAAAAATAGTTGATTTTAGCCAAATTAATTTGGTAGTATATATTTGAAATATAGTGAGTAGGTGTTTGTATGAAAAATTTACTTTTACAAATCAAATCTTTTTTACTTAAAACCGGCGACGATGTTATCTCGCCTTTATATGATGGAATCACTTTAGTTGGTCCTTATGCTATTGGTGTTGTTTTGCTCCTCAGCACAATTTGGGGAATCTTTTTGGGTGTAAAATATGCAAAAGCAGAAGATGCAACTGAAAAGGCAAATCTTCATCAGGTTCTTGTGAATTTTTGCATTGGAGCGGCAACTGTTATAGTTTTAATTTCTGTTATCTATGCAATAAGAGGTCCTCTTGCTAGGTATATTGACGGCTAATACTGAAAAAATCTAAAAAATTTTTAAAAAAGCCGAAAATTTGTTTGCTAAATGAATTTTGATGTGTTAGTATGGAATCAGTCGATTAGATAAAAATAAAGAAAGGAGAGACGTTTATGAACATTTTTGCATTGTTAGCAGCTAAATCAACAACAGAAGCAACAAATGATATTCTTACATCTGCTTATGAAACCTTCTCAGGTATCGTTAACATCGTATTGCCAGTTCTTGCAGCATTCTTGCTCATTCTTGGTATTATCCTTGGTGTTAAAGTTGGTGTTCAATTCGCACAAGCTGAAGATGATGAAGCTAAAAAGAAAGCAAAAGGTCACCTTATCAACATTGTTATTGGTTTCCTTGTAGCTATCGTATTCGTTGCTATCATCGCTGCAGTTCTTAATGGTGGTGCTGTTCAAGACTTGTTCGGCGATCAAATTAAGTAATCAAAGAATTTGATTAAATAAAGAGAGGAGTTTTATCTCCTCTTTTTTATTTTGCAAAAAAAACAGGGTAAAATTCCTAAAAAATTAGGTTAAAAAACAGCACCTCAAAAACCACCAAAAAAATAGGTTTAAAAATATAACTATTTTGAAATTATAAAATACTCCTTTAAGGAGTATTTTATTTTTTTTAATTTTACCAAAAAAAATTTTACAAAAAAAATAATAAAATTTTGCTAAATAATTTGTCTTTTTTTGCCTATATATGTTATACTGAATATGGTTTATTATAAGCAAAATTTTTTACTCGTCGAAAAATGTCATTTGCAAATTAAAAACACACATTTGCAGACACTAAGATTGAGTAGCGATGGGGGAATTATGTCTTTCGTTAACACAATGTTCACATTTATTTCAAGTTTCTTATCAGCTGGATTGGTGCCTACATCAGAGACATCAGTTTTTAGCGTGGTAACAAATGGAGTCTTTGGAGGAATCTGGGAAGGTCTTATGACAGGCTTCTATTGGATTTGCAAATGGTTCCTAGCGTTTATGGACTTCTTGCAGTATTTCATACAAAAGCTGATTGGTCTAGACTACTGGCTCAAACCTGGCAACAGAACGCTTGCAGGTGCGACTGAAGAGGATATTCTTTTCAAGTTCTTGTATGCAGAGTCTGTTGAAAATGTGTTTAGGGCGCTAACCGCTGTGTTTGTTATCCTTCTCATCATTATCACAATCTATGCGATAATTAAGAGCGAGTGGACATTTATGACCGGTGATGGCAAAGGTGGAAACTCAAAGGGAACAATCTTCACATCAGCACTTAAGGCTGTCGCTCTTGTTCTTGTATTCCCAATCGTGCTTACAATGGGTATTATCTCATCAAACGCAATTTTGGCTTCAATCATAAATGCGGTCGGTGTTGATATGGCGTCCACATTCGGTGGAATGATGTTCTCCATTGCATCACAAACGGCAAACAAGTATCGACACTATGTTGACGATGATAAGTATCTTCCTGTTTCACAAGAGGTAAGGTTCTACACAAGCCCAGACCCAAACAACCCACAAATTCTTTGGTTTGGTTCTGCTCCTCGTGAAGGTAGCGATTTCTTAACCTATGACAACTACAACACCTACCTCCAAAACGTAAAGGAAGCAAAGGGTGGTGGAAGAGAGTTTATCATCAATACAATCTTCGACCCAGTTATTCCAAGCAAGGCAACAAAATTCTCAGGTTTCTGTTTTGGTGTTAAAAACCCAGACACCTTGAGATACGAATTCTTCTTGTGCAAGGCAACAACAGAAAACAGGGAAGGAATGTATTTATACCTTTCAAAATACCTTGGAGCGGTTGTTATTAGCGGAAGTTCAGATTTGCCTGACACTTTGGGTGAAGATTTATCCCTCGCACAAGAATTAAAAGACAACCTTGAATTCCAATCAAGTGGTTGTGGTGGTTGCTTTATTAAAAAATTCGACGTTTCTTCTGCTCACGAGAGCATTAGAGATGCAGCAAGAAACACTTGGGACTATTCACTTATCTACACAAATCCAGGTTTAACATTTGCGCAAGGTTTTGAGAGTGTTGCTGGTCAGCCTCTTAATACCTACGGTTTAGGAACTTCAGGTTCTGCTGCAATTGCATACAATAAACTTGATGTTGCTGCATACTTCGATGGTGGACAATTTGGTATTGTTCAATCACGATCTGAATATGGTGTTATGGCAGACCTTGTAGACTATATGTGTGAAAACAACCTTAAGTTCTACATCTTAGATGCAACTTCTAATTTGATTAACTGGAATTATAGTGGTGATGAAAAATATGGTGCTTATGCTCCAGACACAAGATGGGTTAATCCAACATCTAAAACACTTGGTGATGATAATTCTTATTATTCATTCCTTGTAAGTTATTCAGCAGAATATGGTCTTCCTGCAGAATCAAGAAACGACCTTATCTACACTGCAAGATGTGATGTTAATAATGAGTTTGAAGGCTCAAAATACATTGTTTGT
This sequence comes from Clostridiales bacterium, assembly GCA_015055905.1. Classification (GTDB taxonomy): domain Bacteria; phylum Bacillota; class Clostridia; order Christensenellales; family UBA1242; genus RGIG1681. The sequence goes on from SVHI01000001.1 coordinate 93,130, forward strand.
TTAAAAAATCCAAAATATGGTGACAAACCATTCTATCCACTGGTTAATGGTAAATATTTCTCAAACGAAAATGGAACAGAATCATTTAGATTCAAATCAGACTATTACTCAGACGATTATTCTGGTGTTGTATTTGCAAAGGGAACATTTGATACAAAATCACAAGATAAGCAATATGGCACTCCAACATACCTCAAAGGTGTGTCAAGCTATTCAGATGGAACAATTTCTGGTGGTGATAATGGTGCTTATTACTATGATATTGTTGACGAGGGCGGCGAAAAGAAGCTTGTCTTCTATGATTACTTAACAAGAAGATTAAAAGATGGTCTTTCATATTCTTTTGCAAGATACGATGCATCGCTTGGCGGTGATGATGAAAATAAATTTGTTGGCCAAAGTGAGATAGGCTCAGTATATTCAAACATAGGAAGTCATCCAACAACTGCAAAAAAATTGACTTTCTCAAACACTAATTTCCGTGTTCTTAAAAAAGCAGGTGAAGCGGCCGAGAAAAAATATGTTCTAAAAATAGATTTTGGTGACATTTGGGGTAACATCACCGATAAAGTTTTGGCTTTATATGATGAAGATGATAAATACGTTGGTTCAATCTATCTTGATACAGACCTTCCAGTTGGTTTAGGCGGGGTTCAAGATCACGGAACAAAACTTGTTCTTGATAATGGTGACACATTCTACAATATTCGAACAGACGGAACTATTAAAGATACCATTAAAATAGGATTAACTGAAACTAATTACATTGACGCAAAAGAACAAATGTTGACATATTTCTCAACAATTTCAGCTACCGATTCGGTTGTGTGTGTTAGAGATAACTTAAAGCATTATTCAGGAGCTTCAATTCTTTACTTAAACATTGGTTTCAACTTTAAACTTTTCAAAGGTATCTTCGAACCAGAAATTGGGTTTATGGGTGAAATAAGCAGAAACAACAAATCAACATCTTTTGCTTATTCAGTTACCTCAGGCGAAGTTGAAGGTATTCAATTTGACTATTTCTTCGACCAAAACATCAAAGTTGGTGCATTCTACTCAGCTGCGAAGATTAACTATTTCTTACTTATTATTGCTACAGCACTTATCATTAAAGTTTTGTTCACATCTCTATGGGGTGTAATCAAACGTTTCTATATGATAACCCTTTATTACTTGGCAATGCCTGTTTCAGCAGCGACAATTCCAATTGATAATGGTGAAAAATTTAAGAAAGTTAAAGACGAAATTATAAAACAAGTGCTCAGCACTTACGGTGTTCTTATTGGTTTGAATGTATTCTTCGTTCTTTTAGTTCCAATCAAAGACATCGCATTCTCAATATTCACAGATGAAATCATTGAAGCATCTGGAAGTTACTTCTTAAAGAACTTGCCATTAAAAGCGAAGGCTTTGAACTGGTATGTTTACATAATGTTTATGCTTGTTGCATTCACTCTCATAAACGACCTTCCAACAGTTGTTCAACAACTTGTTTCAGGTGGTGAGGGTATTGACAAGAGTGGTGAATCTACAAAGAAAGCTGCTCAAGGCGCAATCAAAGAAGCTCAAGGAATGGTTTCAGGTAAAAACCTTATCGAAGGCGTTGGCGAAGCTGTTAAGATGGCTCCGGGATTAATTCCAGGAAGTGCGCTTATTGCTGGTGGTGCGAAACTTCTAGGCAAGGGCGTTGATGCAATGCGTAAAGGTGCTAAAGATGGTGAAAACGCAAATGCTGGCGGTGGTGGTGACGATGGTTCATCAAGAACTGGTCCAGTAGAAAATGGCGGTCCACAAGGTCCTGGCGGTCCTCAAGGACAATCAAGAACCGGTCCAAACGGCGAGCCAATAGAAGAAGATGAAAAGGGTGAAGAAACTACACCAGTAGAAAACGCTGTTCCAGACCAAAACGTTGACGAAATGGAAGGTGACCCAAATGCAAATCCACTTGAAGAAGTTGAATTTGATGCAGAAGGTCAAGCCGGTGCAGTTGAAGATGTCGCTGTTGAAGAAGCCTTAAAATTCCACGAATTGCTTGAGGGCGAGGATAAGGGTGAAACAACTCCAGAAGCTCTTCAAGGCGATGAGAAATTTAAACAACTTAATGATGCTGTCGCTGGACAATTAGAAGGTGGCAGAACCGTTGCTCAACAAAAGTTTGCTAATGAAAACAATTTTGAGAACAAGATGAGAGAATCTAGACAAGCAGACGAAGGCGTTAGACAAGCTGAAGCTGTTCTTGAACAAGCTAAGGCTTCAGGAGATGCTGGTGCAATTGCACTTGCAGAACAAGGCTTGCAAGACGCTCAAAAAGTTCAAAAACAAAAGAGTGGCGAACTTGAACAAGCAAGAGAAAAACGTGATAACTTCAACGATGCATTAAATGCAAGACAAGGTTACGTTAAAGAAAAACAAGCAGAAGTTGCTGAACAAAATATTCAAAGACAAATTAATGGTGGTGCAGCTGATGGTTCAGGACGTGCAGCAGCAGGAGCTACAGCAACAGCAACTGCAGGGGCAACTGCCGGAGCCACAGCCGGTGCAACAGCAGGAGCAACCGCTGGTGCAGGTGGTCAAACAGGACAACCTGGAGCACAACCTCCAATCGAAAATGGTGGTGCAGGCACACCTCAAGTACCTTCACTAACCGCTGATGACTTAGAAGATATTAAGGCAGAAGCATTAGATAACAACGGAGACTTAACCGAAGACGGCACAGCTTTAGTAGATGAAGCAGTAACCGGAAAAGACGGAAAAGTAACAAACGCAGCAGTATC
>SVHI01000017.1 GCA_015055905.1 Clostridiales bacterium
TCACCAATGTGTGCGCGTCCCAAAAGAAGTTGACAAAGACGGCTTTGACCAATTCCACCACCGATTGTGAGTGGCAATTCTTCAGCCAAAATCATTTTGTGATATTCAAAATCTTTTCTTTCGAGTTTTCCAGATTTTTCGATTTGCTCAAGCATTGCTTTCTTGTCAACACGAATACCCATACTTGAAAGTTCAAGAGCACGACCAAGAACTTCGTGATAGAACATAAGGTCTCCGTCAAGGCTCCAGTCATCATAGTCAGGCGCTCTGTCGTCGTGTGGCTTTCCGTCTGAAAGTTTGTCACCAATTCCAATAATGAAAACGGTTTTAAATTCTTTTGCGATAGCGTCTTCACGTGCTTTTGCGTCTAAATCAGGATATCTTTGAAGAAGTTCTTCTGCTGTGATAAAGTGAACGTCTTCACAGATTTCTTGTGCCACAAAACCTTGTTTTGCAAGAACTTTTGCAGTTGCTGCGATTGCTTTAACAATATGACGAACAGTTTGTTTTAAATAAGCTGGTTTGCGGTCTGCTCTTGAGATAACTTTTTCCCAGTCCCATTGGTCAACATAAAGTGAGTGGGTTTGGTCCATTTTGTCATCACGACGAATAGCGGTCATATCAGTGTAGAGACCTTTGTGCATTTCAATTTTGTATCTTTTAAGAGCAACTCTTTTCCATTTTGCGAGTGATTGAACAATTTCAAGTTCTGTCCCGTCTTTTTTGATGTCAAATTTAACTGGTCTTTCAACACCACTAAGGTCGTCTTGAAGACCACTTTGTCTTGTTAAAAAGATAGGTGCAGAAACTCTCACAAGTTTGAGTTCTTTTGCAAGTTCTCTTTCAAATCTATCTTTGATAAGTTTAATGTATTTTTGTGTTTGTAAAATGTCTAATTTAATATATTTTTCTTTAACGAATTTCATTGTTTTATTCTCCTAAGTTTTAATTTTTGTTTTTTATATTTATATTGTTGTATGTTTAAATTATTATTATCATTATCAGTATCGCCCGCTACGGCGTTAGTTTGCATTTTCATAATCGTTCTCCTTATTTTTCTCTATTAAAAAAGACTTCTTGGATTTCCCAAGAAGTCTTCAAATAATCAAATTATTTAATAACAACAAAAAAGAAACCCATAACTCTATGCGCTAAAAGATTTATTATTATTGTTATTATTAATTTTTCTCATAGTCTTTTCCTTTACCTCGCATATATTGTATCATAAACATAACTTTTTGTCAAGTCTAAATAAGCAATTTTACACCCACACCCTTGTCTAAATTTTTAAGGAATGTTTGCTCGTCTTTTTTAGTTCCAACGATTGCGTTGTAGTGGGTAGGGATAACAAACTTTGGCTTAACGATGTTTGTAAGAGTTGCTGCCTCCACTGCGTTCATTGTGTAGGTTCCGCCGATAGGAACGAACAAATAATCGCATTCAAGACTTGCTAGTTCTGGAATGTTGTCAGTGTCACCAAGAACGGCAAATGATGTTCCGCCATAAATAATTTTATATCCAACCCATTTTGAAGATTTTTTATGAAATTCTTTATTAACATTGTATGCTGGCAAAACTTCAACTTCTATGCCCGAAAGGGAAATGTTGTCGTTTGGTTTAACATAGATTATTTTATTTTGATATTTTTCTTCTAGAGTCTGTTTTGCATCAGGGGTTGCTATAATCACGGTTTCGAGAGTAATTATTTTATCGATATCTTCAATGCTTAAATGGTCATAGTGAGTGTGCGTGATGAAGATATACTTTGCGTTGTGTTTGGCTCTCTTAATTTGAAAAGGGTCAAAGTAGATATCATCAATTTGAATTGAACTGTGAGAATTAATATTAATTTTCATTTCTTAACTCCATTTGTTTGTTTTCAATAAGTTGTTTTAGTTCAAATAATTCTTCTTTTGGTGTTGACGCACCAGCGGTTAGCCCAACTTTTGTTTCTGCGGTGAATTCAAAATTTATAGTTTTGAGCTCTTCAAACCAATCTTCAACTTCTTCAATAAAAATTGAAGGTTTGTATTGTTTTAGATTATTAAAAAGCTCTCGTGAATTGCTTGAGTTTTTTCCACCAACAACAATCATAAGGTCAACTTCAGTTGAAATTTCAACTGAATATTTGTTTATGTTTTTTTGTGCGCCACAAATCGATTTGTTTGTAATAAGTTCTTTGTTTAACAACTTGCATACATCACTAATTTCTTGGATAATTGCATTTGCTTTTTCTTCGTTAAAAGTTGTTTGGCAAACGAGATAAAATTTTTCAGCGGTTGAAGTTTTAATTTTTTCAATATCTTCAGCATCTTCAATTAAAATTGGTTCAGTTTTACACCAACCAATTGTGCCTTTGGTTTCTGGGTGCATTTTTCCATTTGATTTGCCATATTTTCCAAGAATAATAATCTCGAAGCCATCGTTGCTGTATTTTGTAACCATTTCGTGAATTTTTGCAACATTCACACAGGTGCAGTCTGAAAATTCAATATTGTTTTGTGTTAAATAGTCATAGGTTTCTGGTGGTTCGCCGTGCGCGCGAATAATGACGTGGTTGTCTGGAGTGATTTGCTCTAAATCATCCACAATAGTAATCCCCGTATCCTCAAACATTTTGTTTACGTGAGGGTTGTGAACAATCTCTTTAAAAAGCACAACATTTTTGCCAGAATTATATTTTTGCTTGGCAGTTGTGATTGCATTATTGCAACCCGCACATAGACCACATACCTTTGAAATTATTACATTATCCATAACTTTTACCATAGAATATAATAGCAAAATTTGACAGGTTTAACAAATAATTATTAAGTGTTTGATTAAATTGCCAAAACAAAAAAAACTCGGTATAATGAAATTAGAATAATGGAGGGCGTATGGCTACTTTTGAAGAATTAATGAAGAAAGATTATGGCGAAGACTTTGAGAATAAATTCGTAAAAGTAAAAAACAGGGTCTTATCTGCTTATAAAAGTGAAAAGACATTGATTGCTAGAGCAGATTCAATTGTTGACACGGTTTTGGGTCTTAAACTTGATATTGATAGTTTAAGTGCCGCTTATGCTTATCCTTTTGTTTTGCAAAACAGTGAAATCATTGAAGAATTTGCAGAGTTTACGGAAGTTTATAAAATCTTGAAAAGTTTGCTTTCTGTTGAAGAGTTTTCAAACAAATACACCGACCCTGCAGGGCTTAAAGAAATGCTTTTGGCAATCACAAAAGATATTAGGGTTGTTATTATAAAATCTGCACAAATGCTTGTTCTTGCTCGTGAAAACGTGAAGAAAACAACAGATAAAAAAGCACAAGAATTGTTTATGGCGATTGATGACATTTATGCGCCATTTGCTGCAAGACTTGGTCTTTCAGAAATTAAGTCTGAGCTTCAAGACTTGTCGTTCGAGTTTCATAGACCAGAAGAGTATATGAAACTTAAGTTTGATGTTGCTCACGAATCTCGTGCTAATACACATATGATTAACAAAATGGTTGCTAGTATAAAGTCGCTTTTAGTGAAAAACAACATCGAATGCACCTGCTATGGAAGAATCAAGCACATTTCAAGTATTTATAACAAACTTCAAAACAAGGCTCAAACCCTTAAAAATATCTATGATATCGCGGCTACAAGAATTCTTGTTAATAGTGTGAGTGAGTGTTATGCTGTTCTTGGAATTGTTCACGCAAACTTTACTCCAGTTGATGGAAGATTTAAAGATTATATTGCAAACCCAAAACCAAACGGATACAAAAGTTTGCACACCACTGTTTATTATCACGACGAGTTTTTTGAGGTTCAAATAAGAACTTATGATATGCACGAATATGCCGAGTATGGTGTTGCTGCGCACTTCTTATATAAAGAAAAGAAAAATAAACTCAATAGCGTTGACAACAAACTCTTGTGGATTCGCAAGATGCTTGAAAACAAAGATAATATGACATCAAGTGACATCTTAGAAGAACTTAAAACCGATGTTTATCTTGGCGAAATCTTTGTTCAAACACCAAAGGGAAAGGTTATCAAACTTGTTGAAAATGCAACACCTATTGACTTTGCTTACGCAATTCACTCTGAGGTTGGAAATAGGTGCGTTGGTGCAAGAGTTAATGGTGGAATGGTTCCACTTACTTCAAGTCTTTCAAATGGTGACGTTGTTGAAATTTTGACTTCTCAAAATTCAAAAGGACCATCAAGAGACTGGCTCAAAAAAGTAAAAATGTCTTCAACCAAAGATTCAATTAACTACTTCTTCAAAAAGCAAATGAAGGGTGAAAACATTAAACTTGGAAAGACAATGATTGAAAATGCAGCCAAGGCTTTTGATATTCCAGTTTCAAGATTAATGGCTGAAGAGTATGTTGCTCCACTTCTCAAAAAACAAGCGTTTGTTTCAGTTGATGAACTTTATGCTGCGGTTGGCTACGGCTCAATGACAGCAGAAAAGGTTGTTCGTAGACTCCTCGGCATCAAAGAAAGAGAAGAACAGAAAAAACGCACTTTGTTTGATGAAATAGAGAAAAATAAGATAAAAATCGATAATAAATCAGAAATAATTGGTGCGGCAGGCGCATTAACAAAGTATTGCAAGTGTTGCAACCCTATTCCTGGTGATGACATTGTGGGGTATGTTTCTAGGGGTAGAGGAATTATTATTCACAAAAAAGATTGTGAAAATGTTCCAAAACTTACAGAGTCAAGATTCATTCCTGTGGACTGGAACATCGACAAACTTCAAGACGAAACATTTACCGCTGGTGTTGATGTTGTTGCTAAAAACAAGAATAGTGTTTATATTGAAATCGCAAACGCACTCAGTGAACTTAATGTTAAGGTTATGTCGCTTAACACCAGCCAAAACAAAAATGAAGAATTACTTTTAAAAATTGGTTTGCTTGTAAAAGACAGAAATCAACTTCAACAAGTTAAAAATAAACTCTCATCACTCACTTCTGTTTATGAGGTGTTATAATGCCAGAAATTTCGATAAAAAACGAAAAAGACTATCAAGATTATGTTAACATTATAAAGTCGTTTTCAAAAAATGAAAGTGTTAGTTATTTGGAAAGGCATAAAGCGATATTGAATACTCATCAAGAGGTTATTGGTGTTGCTATGGCAAACATTAGAAAGCTTGCAAAACAAGTTTTCAAGGGCGGATATGATTCTTTTCTAGAGATTTCTTTGCCAAAAACAATAATGAGTCAAACCTACGAAGAAACACTTATTGAGGGTCTTGTTATTGCTCAAATAAAGTCCACAGAAATTCAATTTAAATACCTTGAAAAATGGTTGCCAAAAATTGATAACTGGGCTACTTGCGATTCAACGACATCATCTTTCAAGCACTTAAAAATGAATGATGAATATTTTCCTTGGTTTTATGAAAAATGTTTTTCAAGCGAAGAATTTGTTGCTAGATTTGGTATCACGATTGTTATGAATAATTTTTTGGATAAAAAATATTTAGACAAAATTTTTGATATGTGTGAAACTGTGAAAAATGATGCATACTATGTCAAAATGGCAATCGCGTGGCTGGTAAGTTTTTGTTTTATGAAATATAGAGATGAAACTTTAGAGTTCTTGAAAAAGGGAAGCTTAGATAAATTTACTCACAATAAATCAATCTCAAAATGTCGAGACAGTTATCAGGTTTCACCTGAAGACAAAGAACTTCTCAAGTCCTTAAGAAAATAAAAAACACGGAATTCTCCGTGTTTTTATTATTTTTATTTAATATTTTATTATTTTTCCATATTTTTTGCGTTTTTAAAACTCTTTAATATTGTCTCTCTTAAACAACTCTTTGATTGCCTCTTGTTTAGAAATTCTATTGTTGATTACATCATTTACGATTCTTGTTATAGGGAGTTCAACATTAATGCTTTCAGCCAAAGTTAGAAGAGCAGAAGATGTGTCAACACCTTCAGCGAGTTTATCAAAAGGCTTGTCTTGAGCGAACGCTTCACCCCACTTTCTGTTGTGTGAATATTCAGAGAACAAAGTTGCTTCATAATCACCTAAGTGGCAGAGCCCATAGGCTGACATTTCTTTTCCTCCGCAAGCCTTGATTAGTCTAGAAATTTCTCTTGTTCCTCTAGCCATCAACCCACCTTTGAGTGTTGAGTAGCCCATACCATCAAGAAGACCTGCGGCTATACCCATAACGTTTTTAGCAGCAGCGCCAATTTCTGTTCCAATGATGTCGTCGCCCTGATAGAATCTAATGAGGTCGCTTCTTAAATGTTTTACAAGCGATTCAGAAAGTTCTTTGTTGTATGCATCAATAATCATTACACTAGGAACGCCTGCAACAAACGCTTGAATGTGACCAGGTCCAACCCAAACGGCAATATTGTCTTTATCAATTCCGTTTCCAATTAGGATAGTTGAAAGTCTAACACCTGTTTTAATTTCAAGACCCTTCATACAAAGTATATATTTTTTGTCTTGATGACCTTCAATCTGTGTGATTTTTTCAATAAGTCCCCTTAATCCTTGAGCGCCTATTGAAATAATGATGTAATCGCTTGATTTAACAGCATATTCAAGGTCTGTTGAAAGTTCAATGTCGTTGGAAAGGGTAACATAATCATTGGTTTTGGTTTCCATAAGCCTTGTGATTTGTTCACCGCCAGGTCTGCCCCAAAGAATAACATTATTCTTTTCTTTATTCAAATACCACGCTATAAAAGTTCCCCATCTACCAGGGCCCAATACAGAAAATTTCATATTTTTCTCCTTACTTAATTATGATAACACAAAAATTTTTATTTTCAAACTCATATAAATGAAAATAATGTAAATTAAACAAATTATATGATTGTAAAGTTCGATGAAATTTGATATTATAATCGTATGAGTAATATGAAAAGTGGATTCATAGGCGTTTTTGAGGAGATTGTTCGAGAATTTGATGAACTTGGCTCCTTGATTTCTGCTGTTGAGATTATGTCAGATGCAAAACTTTATAACCACTATTTAAAAAAATATAAAGCACTTGAACCTGTGGCTCTTTTGGTAAAAAAGAGTGATGCTCTAAAAACCGATGTTCAAGACTATAAGTTGATGCTTGAAACTGAAGCCGACCCAGAACAAAAAGCATTGATTCAAAATCAAATTGTTGAAACAGAAGAACAAATTGAAAAATTGATTCTAGAAGCAAAAGAACAGTTTGGCAAAAATAAACTTTTAGAGAGACAAAACGTTTCGATTGAAATTACAACAAAAAATGATAATGAATTTGTTCAATTTATTAAAGAATTAATTTTAGATTTTTTAAAACAACATAAAGCAGATATTGAAATAAAAAAAGACGAAACATCTTCAGTTTCTATTGATGCTGAAGGAAATGGGATTTATGAAATATTAAAATTGATTTCAGGCAAAGCCAAAAAGATTCAATTTGGCGATGAAGGGATTGCAAACATTGTTGTTTTAAAAAACATTGAGTGCAATAATGAAATTAATGAAAATGACTTGATGATTCAAACAACAAGGTCAAGTGGCGCTGGTGGTCAACACATCAACAAAACAGACAGCGCAGTTAGGGTTACACACATTCCAACTGGGATTGTTGCAGAGTGCCAAGAAGAGCGTTCACAAACTCAAAACAAAGAAAAAGCCATTGAAAGGCTTAAAGAAAAAATAGCGCAAATTAATCAAGAAAAATGCAAAAAAAATGAGGAAAATCAAAGAAATTCCTTAAAAACAAAACTTTTTGGCAATACACCAAGCGTTATTTTTGATTTTGATGAGAATAAAGTTTTTGAAACCGCACACAAATTAGAGTATAAATTAAAAGATATTATTGGCGGAAAATTAGATATAATTTTTAATGATATAAATGAATAATATGAAGAGTTATAATATTGAAGTTAATACAAATAAACAGATTCTTTCAAGTGAGACAAAAATCTACAAAACTGAAAGTTTCTTTTATCAAACAAAAAAATTGGCTTCAATGGATTCTTTTGTTTTAAAAATTTCTGAAAGTCTTTTGTCATTGGTTGATGAAATAAGAGACACTTATTATGGTAATGAAGAAGTTAATTCTTTTCAAATCGACACCTTTGATAAAACATTTTCATTTCATATTAGGTTTGGTTTTCAAATAAAAAACGCAAAACTAGACGACAAAGATGTAATTTTTTATGCTGATATGAATAAATATGACAATTTAAAGATGAATGACCAAAGGGTTTATTCATATTTAAAAAATCATAGAGTCTTTAACGTTATTGTTAAACCAATCTTTGAAACCGTTCAAGAAAGTGATTTTAAGAAACTATATTATTTATCAAATTCAAAATTTATAAATATTCCAATGCTCAACGACAAACAACAAAAGCTTGTTGAAATTGAGAATGAAAATATTTTGGTTCAGGGTGTTGCAGGAAGTGGAAAAACTAATGTGTGTTTAAGCAAGATTATTTTTGTTGCTTGCAAGAACTACACAGGAAAGATTTTATATACAACATTTTCAAGAGGTCTTTTGATTGACACCAGAAGCAAAATTGAAATATTTAAAAATAATATTAAAAACTTTATAAATGATTATAAAAACAATCGAATAATATTTTTAGATAAAAATCATAGAAAAGCAATAGAGAATAGACTTGGAATATACTTGATTGTAGATAGTGATTCCAACATCTTAAAAAAGCTATATCAAATTGTAGACTTTTTGGAAACACACATTGATTATTATTTGATTGAAGATATTTATACAAATGCATTTAACGAAGAGATTGATGTCTGTGATGAGTCTGTATTTTTAAATGATTTTTTAAAGAATATTAATAACCATCAATTAAGAAGCAGACTTGAGAAACTGAAGAACTTATCATATCAAGTTATCTATAAAGAAATTTATGGTATGATTTTTGGTTGTAGCCAAGAAGACGAAATGGTTTCGCTAGATTATTATAAAAAGGCGAGACAAAATAGTTTTTCAAGTGACGAATGTGAAATTATTTATGGTATTGCAAAGCTATTTAATGAATATCAAAAAACGCAAAACCTCACTGACAACAATAAAATATCACAAAAATTATTGAAAAATATTAGAAAAATAAATAAATATACACTTTCTATTGTTGATGAGGTTCAGGACTTTACACAGGTTAACCTTGCACTTTTAAAAGAAATTTCAGTAAAGATGTTTTGTGTTGGTGATGCTCTTCAAATGATAAATCCATCATACTTTAGTTTTTCATACCTAAAGAAGTTGATGTATAACGAAGACGTGACTAATGTTGCGGAACTTGAATGCAACTATAGAAACAACAAAAAAATTGTTGAAATTCTTGATGCGCTTAGTGAAATTAATATAAAGCAATTTGGAACTCACAGTTTTGTTTTGTCTGGTGAAAGCATTGATGAAAATACATCAACAAATGCAATATACACTAGTGATAATGATTTCTTTGAAGATTTAAAAAATCAAAAGTTTGAAAACTTCACTATTCTTGTTACTGATTTTAGGCAAAAAGAAAATCTTAGAAAAATATTTAAAAAACAAGAAATATTAACTATTTCCGAAATCAAGGGTTTGGAAAGAGAAACTGTATTGCTTTATAATATTCTTTCGGATAACTTTGATAAGTGGAGGAACTTAGAGATATTTAATGTTAACCACAAACAAGCGGACGAAAACTCAGTTTATAGATACTTTTTCAACCTTTTTTATGTTGGTGTGTCTAGAGCGAAACATAATATTTTTGTTTACGAAGACAAGGTTGTTGAATCATTCAAGAACTTCTTTGATGAGAATTTTGAAAGCTTATCTGGCGAAGATGCTTATGAAAGATTCTCTAACATCATTAGTAAGATTGAAATTGATGATAATGAAATATTTGAAAGAATTAATGAATTTATAAAACTTGGTCAATTCGACAACGCTAGATTCTATGCAAACAAGTTTGAGGCTGGCGAGATTGTAAGTCAACAACTTGCTAAAATCGATGCATTCCAAAAATATGTGTTTAAAGGCAAAAACAAAGACGCTGGAATTATGCTTTGGAAGGCGGGGCTCGTTCAAGAAGCAAAAGAGCAATTCCTGATTTCTGGCGACACAAAACTTATTGAGTTTGTTGAACAACTTCAAGGTAGAGCAAATTCTCAACTTGATGGTGAGATTGTTAAATTCTTTGTTGACTTCGATGAAAATGATGAGGCACAACAATTAATTTTGGAAGTGTTAAAACAAGAACTTGAATCTGTTAGAAATAGACACAGAGAAACAAAACAAAAATTAAAAGAATTCAAGGAGAAATATAATGGAAAATAGTGAAGTAAATGCACTCATTGACGCCTTTATTGGTTATAGAGAAATGCTTGTGCCAATTCAAAATGATATGCACGATTTTCTTGAGACTTATGATGCACTTAGAAACGACGTTGACAAACTTGACGCCGCTTTTTCTGGTGATGTTCAAGGAAAACTTCAACAAATTTATAAGACTCTTGCAGACCAAGCCGAAAAATCTGAAGCGCTTGTTAGAAAAGTTGACGAGTTTTTGAAAAGCACAACAAAGTATACTGAAGAAGTTGAAAACTTGATGACAATGTTTGAAAGTATTCAAGGTAGAATTTCTGCCGTTAATGAACTTGAAACAAAAGCAGAAGAACAAATTTCAAAACTTGATGAAGTGTTAGAAGAAAAGAGAAAGAACTATGACCTTAAAGATTTAAAGAAGAGTCTTGACCAATATAATGCAAATCTTCAAAATGTTAATGATTTTATTAATAAAGATGTTGCTGAAAATATTGTTGAAAATTCAAAGGCTATTCAAGAAATTAAATCTGGAAGTGAGAACATTGCAAAACGTCTTGAAGAAGAGAAATCAAGTGTTGAAAAACTTACTGAAGTTTATTCTTCTTCAAATGCACTTCTTAAAAAGATTGTTGAAAAGAATGATGTTAATGAAGAGTATATTTTTGATATCATTGACAAGTGGGCGGAAGATAGAAAGGTAAAGACTAAGAAATAATGGAACAAGAAAAGTTAAGAGAATTGTTTGTTGCGATAAAGAAGGACGATGTAAAGTCGTTCAGTTTTCTTATGACTTCAAACACAGACCTTAACATTTCATTCGGAAGGTTTCCAATTTTGTCACTTTTGTATTTGTATGGAAGTTATAAAATTCTGAAGTCTTTTGAAAAATCATTGATGCCGATTCATAACTACAAACGTGAGGAAGAGCCTTATGAGGCTTACAAAAAATTCAAGTCAAAGGCAAGAAAGGCTGTGAGATTATATCAAGATGAAGAAAGTTTTGTTTATCCAGCTGAAATGCTTGCGATTGTAGATAATAGGTTTTTGATAGATAAAAACTACAAAAATTTATATAAAAATGATGAAATTGCCCTTAAAATTGAAAAAATATACAATTTAAGCGGTGAATATGAGATATCTGTAAACTTGCAAAAAATCACCTTAAAAAAGAAAAAACTTACATTTAAGCAAAAATTGATAGGTTTTGGGCTTGTTGCGGTGGCTGTTTTGTTCTCACTTCTGGGAGGATTGTCAGTGGCGCTTGTTCCAAGCATTGTGGGTAGAGGAACAGCAAAATCTCCAATCAAAATTGGCAATGAGGTGGAATTGGTGACTGCTCTTGCCAAAGGAAATAGATATTACGAACTTGAAAACGATATAGTTTTGACAACACAGGTTGATTCAAAAGACTTTTCGGGAGTGATTAATGGAAATGGTTTCAAGGTTGTTGCAGGCAACAATCTAAGTGATGGACTTATTGAAAACTTGTCAGGAACCATTACAAACCTCGCAGTTGATATTGGTGCTCAAAATTTTAAGATTGACAAAAATTATGGGATAATTGCCAAAAATTCAACTGGAAAAATTGAAAATTGCGTTATTTCAGGAAACCTTTCTGGAACAGCAAGTCTTGATGAAGACATTAATATTGGTTTGTTTGTGGCAACAAACAGCGGTGAAGTTAAAAATTGCACAAGCCGTGTGAGAGTGTCTCTTTCAAACTCAGGTGCAACAAATGTTTATTATTCAAACTTTGTTTGTGTGAATGACGGAATCGTTGACGGTTGCACCGCAACTGTTGGTGAAGTGGTTGCCGACACTGTTGACATTGCGGGTATTGTTTGTGTTAACAATGGAACAATCTCATCTTGTGAAAACTATTCTTCGCTTTCACAAACATCTGCTAAAGAGTGGCACCCAAATGTTGGGGGAATTGTTTGCTCAAATGCGGGAACTATTACTGGTTCAATAAATCACGGCGAACTTTTTGCTGAATCAACTTTGGCTGTTAAACCTGAACAAGGTGATATGGTTGTCCTTGTTGGTGGCGTTGCTTGTGATAACACGGGAACAATTTCAGCTTGTCAAAATGATGGAACAGTTTCAGGTGCGTCAGATATTTCGTATATTTATGCTGGCGGAATAGCAGCAAGAAATGTTTATACTGAGCAAAAAGGTGCGGTTGTTGAAGAATGTAAGGCGACTTCAAATGTGCTTGGAAAGAGCTTAAACTCAATGGTTATTGCCGGCGGAATTGTTGGCGAAACCGATTCGTATATTTATGCCAATGTTTACCTTGTTGCTATATCAACAATAAAGAACTGTGGATTTGTTGGTGAAATTAACACTAATGCAAAAACAGCACTCGCGGGCGGTGTTGTTGGGTTTAATTATTATAGTGAAGTTTATGGAAATTACTCTGCTGTGTCATTTGTGAATTCGTTTGTTGATGGAGATGTGACTAGCGTTCAAACAAAAGGAACAATTATTTCACAAACAAAAGAAATTATTATTGGGCTTGAAAGAATTGTTTATAACAATCACTATGTGAAGACCACAGACAATGCTGTGTCTATGAATCTGCTTGAAGTGATTTTGGGACATCAAATGCTTACGCCACTAAGTGATGAACAAGCCGGTGCAACGGCTTATAACACACTAGACGAGATTCCAGAGGAGGTTAAGGCATAATGAAAGAACTTTGGAATAGAATTTTAAAAGACAAAATCTTGTTTGTGATTTTTGTTGCAGTGTGTGTGACCGTTTTGTTGGATATTGCTTTGCTTGTTTTTGATATTGTTCAGTTTGTGACCATATCAAATAATAGACCAGCACTTTCTGGTGCATTTGTGCCATTTAATATAGTCGTTGCGGCGGTGAATGTTTTGGTTGCTGCGGCAGGAATATGTTATGCTATTTTTAGAAAAAAATAGGCTTAATCGAACGGCTACTGCATTCAGTTTGATTGACTTAAAAATTTTATTTATTGTATAATACTTTTGAGGAGAGAATATGGTAGGTTACGATTTTGATAAAACCATTTATAAAAGAGATAGTTCAACCGACTTCTTTATTTATATGATTTTTTCAAGACCTTATTTATTGTTGTTTTTACCTTGGTTTTTGATTGTGTTTATGCTCTATGGCTTAAAACTTATGGGCAAAAAAAGAACTAAAGAATGTTTGTTTTTCTTCGTTCCTTGGCACAAAAAAAACATTGATAAAATCGTAAATAAATTTTGGGCAAAAAAAGCAAATGGAATAAAGGAATGGTATGCTCGTCAAAAGAAAGAAGACGATGTGATTATTTCGGCATCACTTGGGTTTATTTTGAAACCTATTATGGACACTCTTAACATCAAAAACTGGATTGCTACAAACTATAGCGTTGAAACAGGAAAAATCTACGGCGAAAATTGTTATGGCGAAGAAAAGGTTGTTCAGTTTAACAAAATGTTTGCAGGAAAGAAACTCGAGGCGTTCTATTCAGACTCGCTTAGCGACTTGCCAATGATGAGAATTTCTGCGCAAGCAATCTTGGTTGATGGCAATAATTTAAAAGAAATCAAAACAGAAGATTATAAATAAAAGGAGAACATTATGAAACAATTAAAAGGAACAAAAACAGAAAAGAATTTGATGGACGCTTTTGCTGGTGAATCACAAGCAAGAAACAAGTATACATATTTTGCAAGCAAAGCAAAGAAAGAAGGCTATGAGCAAATCGCAGCAATCTTCCTTGAAACTGCTGAAAACGAAAAAGAACACGCAAAATTATGGTTCAAATATTTAGAAGGTGGTTCAATCAAAACTACTGCTGAAAACTTAAAGGCTGCTGCTGAAGGCGAAAACTATGAGTGGACAGATATGTATGAAAATATGGCTAAAGATGCAGATGAAGAAGGTTTCACAGAAATCGCTGCAAAATTTAGAATGGTTGCTGCAATCGAAAGACATCACGAAGAAAGATATCTTAAACTCTTAGAAAATGTTGAAAAGAACACAGTATTCTCAAAAGAAACTGGAATCCATATTTGGAAATGCAGAAACTGCGGACATATTATTGTTGGTGAAAGAGCACCAGAAGTTTGCCCAGTTTGTGTTCACCCAAAAGCATACTTCGAACTTAACGTTGAAAATTATTAATAAACAAAAAAACCACTCTGCAACTAGAGTGGTTTTTACATTCGCGAAATTTACAAATTGTTTAATAGAACACAGAGAGTGTTTAATTATAAGGAGAAAATTTATGAGTTTAATAGAATTAGATAATAGTGCAGGTGGATTAAGGAAAATAAAGGAAGAATTAAAAAAATTAACCATAATTTTTAGCTGTATAAGTGTAATATTGTTTGCAGCATATTACAGTTATTTAATGGTCAAAAATATTGATGAGCCATTATATTTAATTATTTACAGCATCTTATTTGTTGTTGTGTTAGCAATGTTTATGGTTGAGTCGTTGGTGATTGAAAATAAAAATACAAGCCGAAAAAAGAAAAGAGAAGTTGTTGAAAATAAGAGAAGGTTTAAATTATTAATAAAAACACCAAAATATATAGCGAAATCTATTTTGGTAGGATTAGCAATTTTTGAAACAATTAATAATTTTGATTTAGGCATTTCAAATATTATAAATATATTGTTGGCGATTGTTTTAGTTATTCAAATTATATTTGAGGTCGTTGCACATTATTTAACATATTATATGGACTATCTTATGATGTGTGTAAAAAAGGATATAGAAGAGAGTCAACTTGTTCAATTTATTGATGGTTTTCGTGTAACAAAAAAAATAGGTGACAAACTAGAAGATTTGGCGTATAAAGCAAATGGTGAAGACAAATTTACTAAGCAAGAACAAGAAATGTATAAAGAAATTGACAAGTGGAAAGATGTAGTTGAAAAAGAAAAGAAAGAAGAAAATAAAGGAAAAATAATTCGAGGAACAAAAGGACTTATTAAGGCGGGAAAAGAAAAAATTCAAAAGATACTTCCAAAGAAAGAAAAGTAATAAAAAAGACTATTGAGTTATCAATAGTCTTTTTGTTTTATCTATTTTCTAAGGCTTTGGTGACGTGGGTCATAATTTCTTCGTGAATTTCTTCGATTGTTTTGAGATTGCCTTCAGCGTCAACACAGTGAATAATGTTCCAGCCGAGTTGTTTTGCAACACTTAAGCCGTTGTTATATGACTTTGTCATATAAGATGTGTCTTCTTCGTGGATATCTTTTTGACCGCCTGTTTTATATTCGGCTCTTGCACGTGCGAGTTCCAAACTCTTTTCAACTGGCATTTCAATAAAGAAAATGAGGTCTGGTTTTGGGAGTCCCAAAAGATTGTATTCGAAATCTTCTTCCCACGCTATAAACTCGAGTTTGTCATCTGGGTCGTCAAGTTTTGAGCATTGGTGAATAAAGTTTGATTGAACATATCTGTCAAACAAAATAATCTCGCCGTTTTCATAGTGTGGCTCGATTGTTTTTTTGTAGGTGCACATTCTATCAACCGCATAGAGTGATGATGCTTGATATGCATCTAATGAATTTGCGCCTTTGCCAAACTCGCCAGCCAAATACATTTTTACTGGGGCTGAAGAGTCGCTATCATAGTTTGGGAAGCATTGGTCAAAAACATTATGACCAAGTTCTTTTAATTTTTTAAGCAACAACTGTTGTTGTGTGTGTTTTCCTGAACCATCGGTTCCTTCGATTGAAATAATAAAACCTTTCATAATTTTCTCCTGTTAAAATTGTATCAAATTTAGCGGCAAGTGTTAAGTGGTTGAAAGGTTTTGTTGTTTTTTGGTTAAACCTAACAAAAATTTTATTTGTTTGTTTTAAGGTTGCTATAAATGGTTTCGAGAGTAACAATTTTAACACCCATTTTTTCAATTTCTGGAATAGTGTCAATTATTGCTTTTACTGTTTGCTCTCCACCCTCTGCGCCAACGTGACCTATGGCGATGGCATTGCCTTTTTCAAGAGCGGTCTTTGCGGTTTGAAGAAGGCGGAATTTCACGTTTGAATAACTTTTGTTTTTGTCAGCCTCCAAAAACTCGTCTCTGCCGAGATAGAGAGAGTTTGTTTCTTCTGCGGCAAGTTCTATGGCATTTGTTTCAATGGTTTTGCTATCTAAAAAATAGAAACCATTTGCGTTTGCGTAGTTGTAGATATGTTTCATAGTTTCTTTGTTTCTGCTAACACCTGAGCCAATGTGAATGTTGAAGCCTTTGATGCTTGGAAATTGTTTTAAGCACTTTTCAAACTTTTGGGTTACAACCTCTTTGCTGTCGCCACTATTAATAAAAATAGGTCCATACCAATCTTTTGGAAGATTAACGTGTGATTGCATTGGCATATGAAGAATAATTTCTTTATTCTTGCTGTTTTGAATTTGTGAAATATGTTTTTCAGTGTTGTCAACATTTGGAAGAACTGCGCAAGTGATAGGAATATCGGTTGAGAGCAAGGTTTGGACACCGCTTTCGTCGTAACTTCCAAAGTCGTCAATAACAATTGACATTTGTGGCTGGGTTGCCGCATTTGCGTGAGATTTGTGACAGTGCGGACAAGATAATAAAACAAAAGAAAACATAAAAATGAATGATAATATTTTTTTCATACTTTTAGTTTGTGACAAATTTAGAAAATTAACCGCATTTGCAGAGATTAATAAAAATTGACTTTTGTGCGTGATTTGGTATAGTATAGGTATATGATTATTAGCGGTTCTGTGGAACATATCATTTATAGAAACAGCGAGAATGGTTACACCGTTCTCGAACTTTTTGCTGAGAAAAGAATGATTACAGTTTCAGGAAAGTTCCCAATCGTTGGTGTGGGGGAAGTGTTGGAACTTGAGGGCGAGTTTAAGATGCACCCAGATTACGGTGTTCAGTTCGTGTCAGAATCTGTCAGGGTTGAAAGACCAACCGACGAAAAGGCGATTGTTAAATATTTGTCTTGCGGACTAATTTCGGGAGTCGGCGAGGTGACCGCTGCAAACATTGTTAAGATGTTTGGCGAGGAGACTCTCAAGATTATTGAAAATGAACCAGAAAGGCTTATTGCTGTGCGTGGAATTAGCGCGAGAAAAGCGAGTGAAATTCATAACACTTATAAAGATATTAGAAAGATGCAAGACGCTGTGATGTTCTTGCAAAAATATGATATTTCAATCAGCACGGCGGTCAAAATTTTTGATAAATATAAACACCGCACTGAAGAGGTGTTGACTGATAATCCTTATAAACTTATTGAGGATATTGACGGTATTGGGTTTAAAACCGCCGACAAAATAGCAATGAAACTTGGTATTAAGTTTGATAGTGAAAAGCGTATTCGCGCGGGTGTTTTGTATGTTCTGGGTGAGATTGCTGAAAAGCAAGGTTCAACTTTGGCGTATGCTGAAAACTTGAGAATAAATACCTTAGAGACCCTTGAACTTGATGAGAGTTTTTTGGAGCCGATTGATAAGGCGATTGTTGACCTTGAAATTTCAGGACTCGTTAAAAGAGTTGTTCACGAAGGTAACGATGCTTATGCAATTCACAAATACTATTCAATGGAAGATTATATTGCGAAGAAGTTGTCTATTATAAAAGACAGTTTTGGAAGGGAGTGCTACGGCACAGAGCAAGACATTGAACAATATGAGGCATTAGAGAAAATTAAACTTCACGAAAATCAAAAAGAAGCAATTTTGGCTGGTGTTAGTGAAGGGGTTGTTGTGATTACTGGTGGTCCTGGAACTGGAAAAACAACAATCATAAAAGGTATATTGAAAATTTTTAAAAACCAAAAACTCAAGTGTGTTTTAATGGCACCAACAGGCAGGGCTGCAAAGCGTATGGAAGAGCAGACTGGCGAGCAAGCCAGCACGATTCATAGAGCACTTGAGGCAAATTTTGCTAGAAATGGCAGAGGGTTCTTGAGAGATGAAAATAATCCGCTTGACGCAGATGTGATTATTATTGATGAAATTTCTATGCTTGATGTATTTTTGATGAATAGCCTTTTGAAAGCGGTTAACTATGGCACAAGGCTTATTATGGTTGGTGACAAAGACCAACTTCCAAGTGTTGGTGCGGGCAATGTGCTGGCGGATATTATTGCGAGTGAAAAATTTAGAGTTGTTGAACTTACTCAAATTTATAGGCAAAGTGAAGACTCAATGATTGCTCAAAACGCACATAAAATCAACAATAGTGAAATGCCTGACCTTAAACAAAAATCAAGTGACTTTTTCTATAGCACAACAAGTGACCCTGCTGCAGTTGCAAAAGAAATTGTGTCGCTTATAGCAGAAAG
>SVHI01000002.1 GCA_015055905.1 Clostridiales bacterium
GTCATTGTCGAAACAAGCGAGCAAATCTTCATCAGTTGAAAGACCAAGTGCACGAAGGAAAATTGTTCCCACCATTTTTCTTGAACGGTCAACGTGAACCCAAATAATATTGTTTTGGTCTTCTTCGAATTCAATCCAAGCACCACGTGCTGGAATGATGTCTGTTTCTGTTACAAAGTTACCAGCCTTGTTAACACCTTGGCTGCAGTAAACGCTTGGTGATTTAACAAGTTGGCTTACAACTGCACGTTCAGCACCATTAATAATAAATGAACCGCTGTCAGTCATAACAGGGATATCTCCCATATAAACATCTTGGTCAACAACTTCGCCAGTTTCTTTATAAACTAAACGAACTTTAACCTTAAGTGGCAACGCATAGGTTGCATCTCTTGTTTTACACTCAGCTTCTGTATATTTTGGTTTGCCGTCAAGAGAGTGTTCCAAGAAATAAAGTTCAACACGAGCATCTGTGTTGTCTTCTCTTGCATCTGAACGATTCAAGTTGTCAGTATCGGTGATTGGAGAAAAATCGCGAAGCACGTCGCGAATACCTTTAGTTATGAAGTTTTTGTAGCTGTCCTTTTGAACCTCGACAAGATATGGAATATCCATAACTTCATCAATTTTACCAAATTTGTATCTCTCTGTATTACCAATCTTAACCTTTTTAATGTTTAAGTTTTTACTACTCATCGTAGTCCTCCTGAGAAATATATACCTCTTTTTTGTCTAGCAAAAATTTACGCGAGTCAAAAGAATAGTCGATTCTATATTTCGCACTAAAAAAAAGAATGAAAATAGCGCTAATATCTATAAATTTGACTTATCAAACCATAACTAAAACCAAAAAAAGACATAATCATCAATAATAATTATGGTATCATAATAAATAATAACACTTAACGCAACTCAAGTCAATAACTTTAAAATTTTTTTATGCGAAAATATAAGAAAAAACACGCTTTATGAGCCTTAATTAAAAACCTCGCCAAAATAGCCCATTAAAATCTTTGTGCAATTTGACCATAAAAATGAAATAAATTATATAAAATCGATATTTTAACCACAAAATTTTTCCTCTTTTTATTCTTCTACATCTATTTCACCTATTGATATATCCTCAATATTACAAAACAGCCATCGTTTTACCTAGCTTCTACTTAAAATAGATTTAATAATATTTCAAACTATATTATTGAAATTTCCGCAAAAAGTATATTTTTTCAAAGAAAAACCCCTAATTTTAGGGGTTTTGCGTTATTTTTATTAAAATAGTTTCTTTCCGTCTGGGTCTTGAGATATTTCTTCAATATTCTCTTTAATGTATGCGTGAACTAGTTGTTCAATGTCTTTGAGTTCTCCGTGATATTGGAACGCAGCAACAGTGTTGCTACCACCACCATCAAATTGTTTAGCAATTTTTGAAACATCAACATCTGTTCCTTTGCCTCTCAAACTAACATACACATAACCAGGACCTGCTTCAATCAAAATAATTGAAATTCCAACACCTTCAATTGATGTGCCCTTGTCAACAATACCCATTGTGTCTTCAAATGACAAATTATATTTTTCAATATCGCTATATGGAATTTTCATAACAGCGATTGTATTGTTTTTGTAGAGTTTAACAGAGTTCAAAACCTTTGCCTCAAGTTTTGTCTTGTTAAGAGATTGATTATTAAAATAATATTCCTTGATAAGGTTTGCATCAAATTTATAGCCCAAGAGTTCACTAAGTGCTTGGTGAGTTCTCGCTGTAACCGTATTTGATGTAAAGCAGTTTGTATCGGTCAAGATACCTTGATATAAAAGTTTTGCAACTTCTTTATCCACTTCAAGTCCAAATCTCTTAGCAAGATAATATATAAACTCACAAGTGCTAGACATTTTTGATGTTGCATAGTTGATGTGGCCAAATCTTTCATTTGTTCCGTGATGGTCAATATTAATAATTTGTGGTGCATTTTGAATAATTTCTTGATATTTTCCAGTTCTAGCAAGATTTGGACAATCAAGCACTATCGCAAGGTCATAATTTTCAAAAGTGTCGTGATTAATAACGTTATCTCTAAGCATTGGCGAATAAAGTTGGCTTATTTCACCATCAGCACAAACGTCAATAAATTTATCATCAAATGTGTTTGCAATAAGTCTTTTTAAACCACAGGCTGAACCGATAGCGTCGCCGTCTGGTCCTGTATGAGTAACAATGAGGATTTTATTTGCATTTTTTATTGCTTCAATAATTCTGCTTTCCATTTTAACCTCCTTTCATTAACGCATAAATTTTACCACAAAACCCCGATTTTGTCAATATTGACCCTGTTTCAACCACCACTCAACTCCTAACTATCCGTCTAACTAACGAGTACCTATTTTTAGAGTGAAAATTGCGTAAAATATAAGAAATAAAAAAATACCCACATAGGAGTTATCTTGCGATAATGACTATGTGAGTATTTTGAATATTTCGCAATAGATTGCGTGATTTTCACTCTAAAAACTATTTAATGATTTTAGAAACAACACCTGAACCAACTGTTCTACCACCTTCACGAATAGCGAAACGAAGACCTTCTTCGATAGCTACTGGAGCGATAAGTTGAACTGTCATCTTTGTGTGGTCACCAGGCATAACCATTTCTGTTCCTTCTGGAAGAGAAATAGAACCTGTAACGTCTGTAGTTCTGAAGTAGAATTGTGGACGATAGTTGTTGAAGAATGCAGTGTGACGACCACCTTCTTCTTTTGTCAATACGTAAACTTGAGCTTCGAATTCAGTATGTGGTTGAATTGTGCCAGGTTTAGCAAGGATTTGTCCTCTTTGAACGTCTGTTCTGTCGATACCTCTAAGAAGAACACCTACGTTGTAACCAGCGATAGCTTCATCAAGAGTTTTTCTGAACATTTCGATACCAGTAACAACTGAAGATTTTGGCTTATCTTCAAGACCAACGATTTCAACTGTTTCACCAGTCTTAAGAACACCTCTTTCAACTCTACCAGTAACAACTGTTCCACGACCAGTGATTGTGAATACGTCTTCAACTGGCATAAGGAATGGTTGGTCTGTAGCTCTGTCTGGTGTTGGAATCCAAGAGTCAACAGCTTCCATAAGTTCTTGGATACAAGCTGTTTCTGGAGCATCCCAGTTGCCTGCTTTAGCAGCTTCAAGAGCTTGGAAAGCAGAACCACGAATGATTGGAGTGTTGTCTCCATCATATTCGTATTTTGAAAGGAGTTCTCTGATTTCCATTTCAACAAGGTCAGCAAGTTCTGTGTCGCCACCAAGTTGGTCCATTTTGTTCATAAATACAACGATTTTTGGAACGCCTACTTGACGAGCAAGAAGGATGTGTTCACGTGTTTGAGGCATAACACCGTCTGTAGCAGCACAAACAAGGATAGCACCGTCCATTTGAGCAGCACCAGTAATCATATTCTTAACATAGTCAGCGTGTCCTGGGCAGTCAACGTGTGCATAGTGTCTGTTTTCAGATTCATATTCAACGTGTGCTGTGTTGATTGTGATACCTCTAGCTCTTTCTTCTGGAGCTGAGTCGATTTGGCTGTAATCTTTAGCATCTCCACCAAATTTGTGTGTTTGGTTCATTGTGATTGCAGCTGTTAAAGTTGTTTTACCGTGGTCAACGTGGCCTACTGTACCAATGTTAACGTGTGGTTTTTTAGATTCAAATTTAGCTTTTGCCATTTGATAATCTCCTTTTTATTTTTATTTTTTTATTTCTTTTTTAGGTTGCTAAGATTGATTAGTCTTTCTTAGCTCTTTCGCCGATGATTTTTTCAGCGATGTTTCTAGGAACTTCAGCATATTTGCAAGGTTCCATAGATGAGTCACCACGACCTTGTGTGATAGATCTCAAATCAGTAACGTATCCAGACATTTCTGCAAGTGGAACCTCTGCATCAACAGTTTGGTTTCCATTTTTAAGTGTTGTTCCAATAACGTTACCACGTCTACGTGATAAGTCACCAAGAACGTCACCAAGATATTTATCTGGAACTTGAACTTCTACTTTCATAATAGGTTCAAGAATTACTGAATTACCTCTCTTGAATGCGTCTTTGAATGCCATAGAACCAGCAATCATAAACGCAGCTTCTGATGAGTCAACATCGTGATAGCTTCCGTCAACAACAGTTGCTTTGAAGTCAACTGTTGGGTAGCCTGCAAGAACACCTGCAAGAGCAGCTTCTTTGATACCCTTGTCAACTGCAGGGATATATTCTTTAGGAATTGAACCACCAACGGTAGCATCAACGAATTGATAGCCTTCGCCTGGGTTAAGACCTTCGAATTTAACAACGCAGTGACCATATTGACCTTTACCACCAGATTGTTTGATGTATTTACCAACTGCTTCAATAGAACCACGAAGTGTTTCTTTGTAAGCAACTTGTGGAGCACCAACGTTTGCTTCAACGTTGTATTCTCTCTTCATACGGTCAACCATAATGTTAAGGTGAAGTTCACCCATACCAGCGATAACAGTTTGTCCTGTTTCACGGTTTGTGCTGAATCTAAAGCTTGGGTCTTCGCCCGCAAGTTTTAAAAGCGCATTTGTCATTTTTTCTTGGTCGCCCTTTGTTTTTGGTTCGATAGCCATTGAAATAACTGGGTCTGGATAATCCATATTTTCAAGTAGAACTGCGTGTGATTCATCACAAAGTGTGTCACCAGTAGCAGTATCTTTCAAACCAATGATAGCAACGATGTCACCAGCATAAGCTTCAGTAATTTCTGTTCTTGAGTTAGAGTGCATTCTAACCAAACGGCTAATTCTTTCTTTGTCACCAGTTGTTGTGTTCAAAACATAAGAACCAGATGTGAGTTTACCTGAGTAAATTCTAAAGAATGTAAGTCTACCGAATTGGTCTGTAGCAATCTTAAATGCAAGACCAGCAAGTGGTGCATTGTCTTTTGCTTCACATTCGATTGGGTTGCCCTTCATATCTTTACCAGCCATTGGTGGGATATCTGTTGGACAAGGTAAGTAATAAATTACAGCATCAAGAAGTTCTTGAATACCCTTGTTTTTGTAAGATGAACCACAGAGAACTGGGAGCATTTTAAGAGCGATTGTTTGTTTTCTAATACCCTTTCTAATTTCATCAACAGTGAGTTCTTCACCACCGAAGAATTTTTCGAGAAGAGCATCGTCTGATTCAGCAACAGCTTCTACAAGCTTTTGGTGATATTCTTCAGCTTCAGCTTTCATATCAGCTGGGATTTCAGTAATATCAAATATTTTGCCTTCATCATCTCTATAATAAATAGCGTGCATTTGAACGAGGTCAATAACACCTTCAAATGTATCTTCCTTACCAATAGGAAGTTCGATTGGAACAGCGTTTGCACCAAGCATTTCTCTCATTTGGTCAACAGCGTAGAAGAAGTCTGCACCAAGTGTATCCATCTTATTTACATAAGCGATTCTTGGAACGCCATACTTGTTAGCTTGATTCCAAACCTTAATAGATTGTGCTTGAACGCCTTCTTTTGCGGTGAAAACTTCAACAGCACCGTCAAGAACACGAAGTGAACGTTCTACTTCCATTGTGAAGTCAACGTGTCCTGGTGTGTCGATAAGGTTAATCTTATAGTCTTTCCAGTGACAAGTTGTTGCAGCAGAAGTGATTGTGATACCTCTTTCTTGTTCTTGTGCCATCCAGTCCATTGTGGCGCCGCCATCGTGAACTTCACCGATTTTGTGTGTTTTTCCTGTATAGAACAAAATTCTTTCACTGGTTGTTGTTTTACCGGCATCAATGTGAGCCATAATACCAATGTTACGAATCTTGTCCATCGCAAAATCTCTAGGCATAAATTTTATTTCTCCTGATAAATTTCTAGTTGAAAAGATTATTCTCAACTACTTATTTTATTATACTAAATTTTATTAAAATCACCAAATAAAATGAGGTGATTTTAAATTATTTTGGCCTAAGCGCCGTCACTAAAACAGTGACTGCTTTTTACCAACGATATGATGCGAATGCTTTGTTAGCTTCAGCCATTCTATGAACGTCTTCTTTCTTCTTGAAAGCGCCACCAGCATTGTTGTATGCATCAACAAGCTCGCCAGCAAGTCTCTTAGCCATACCTCTTTCGCTTCTTTGTCTAGCATATAAAACTAACCAACGAATAGCGAGTGTTTGACGTCTTTCTGGTCTAATTTCCATTGGAACTTGGTATGTTGAACCACCAACACGACGTGCCTTTACTTCAAGAACTGGCTTTAAGTTTTCGAGAGCTTTGTTGAAAACATCAAGTGCATCAGCACCGAGTTTTTCGCCAGCGATTTTCATTGCATCGTAAACAACTGTTTGTGCGATAGAACGTTTTCCATCAAGCATAACTTGGTTGATAACTTTAGTAACAACTTTTGAACCGTATACTGGGTCAGCAACAACTTCACGAACTTCAGCTCTATTTCTTCTTGACATAAAAATTTCCTCCTATATTATTTGTAAAAAGTTTTTGTTAAATCATAAATTATTTAGATCTTTTAGCACCGTATTTACTTCTAGCTTGTTTACGATTTTGTACACCTGCTGTATCAAGAACGCCACGAATGATGTGATAACGAACACCTGGCAAATCCTTAACACGGCCACCACGAATGAGAACAACAGAGTGCTCTTGCAAATTGTGTCCTTCGCCTGGAATATAAACAGTTCCTTCCATTCTATTTGTAAGTCTAACCTTAGCAATTTTACGCATAGCAGAGTTAGGCTTCTTTGGAGAAGTTGTTGTTACGTTTAAACAAACACCACGTTTTTGTGGGCATTGCTCTAATGCTGGGCATTTTGCTTTGCTTGTTTGTTTTTCTCTACCTTTACCATGACGGACAATTTGGTTAATGGTTGGCATAGTATTACCTCCTGTGTAAATTTGGTGAATTTTCTCTAAACCCTACGAGGAAATTCTTGAGCAGCCTTTCCTAATTCCTTGCGACACCGATGCAATAAAAAAGGACAGAATGTCAAACATAACATATTTTATGCCCTATCATTCTATCCCAAAACTAGTTTTATGTCAATAACTTTTTGTGAAAAAGTTTATAAAAAAACATCTATATTTTATAGTGATTTGCCAAGTTGTGGAGGACCGTCTAAATGAGGTCCATTTTTTGTTAAATTTTTATATGCATCAATAAACTTTTGCGTCTCTCTTGGGTTTGGTTTTCTTTTTAAACTCTTTTGAAGGTCTGCCTCCATTGCCCTGTATAAATCGCGGTCTCTTAATGCTGGTTCGTGATGACGTCTCTTTGCAAACTTATCCAAATGGTCAAACATTGGCTCTAAGTCTCTTTTTTTGTGGTGTAATGGACCACCTAGGTCTCTAAACAACCCACCTTCTTCCAACAATCTTCTAATTTCAGGGTCAAGTTGTTCAACAGTTTTTCCAACCATTCTTTTCTTTTGTGCATCGGTTAAACCCTTGATTCCATAAAGGTCATTTTCTTGAATAATACCTCTAGGGTTTTCACTAAGTTCAGCCAAGAGTTTTCTTCTGTCTTCCACAGACAATCTCTTCAAGTCATAAAGAAGCCTGTCTTTATCAACAGCGTCTTTCACATTTGCGTTGTATTTTTCATCTCTTTCTTTGATAAACTTTTCTTCTCTTTCGCGTTGCTCTCTATTTCTTTTTCTCATTCTGTCAATTTGAGCAAGCTGATGCCTTTGAAGTTGTTTTAAAATTGACTTAACTCTTTTCTTAAGGTTTTTGCTAAAGGTGTCAAGCTCTTCAAAGGTGTCGATTTCTTGGAACATCCACTCATCTTTTTCTTCTTTAAATGCTCCGTTTATAAGTCTATCTAACAAATCTATTGTGATTTTATCCTCTGGAAATAACTCTTCATAAACAGCCCTGAAGAAAACTTTTTCTTCAAGAGATTCACACAAACTATTTAAATAACCAACTTTTGTTGAAAGTTTCTCTGCTCTATCTTTGTCTTCGTGAAAAGAAGTGGCTTTTTTAACATATTCTTCAACATCAAAAACTTTATCTCTTCCCATAATAACCTCGATTAATAAACTCATTATATGTGATTTTAAAAATTTTTGTCAATATAAAAAGCGGCGTTGGCCGCTTTAAATTGATTTTATTCTGTTTTCATAAACACGTAATATCTCCAACCCTCTGCAAAATCCTCAAACTTCCAAGTATCAACAAGTTTAAGTTTTGGATAAGCAAATGCACAAAGTTCTGATGCATTGTAGTTATTGAAATCTTTATCGTAAACTTCGCCGTCAATTTGAATAATACTCTTTTCATAGTTTTTGCCAACACCATCAAAAGATGAAATTAACAACAAACCACCTTTTTTGAGAGCGTTTGACATATTAACAAAAGTTTGTTTCATTTTTGTTACGTCAACGTGCATAATTGTTGCAAGACACAAAATTCCATCAAACTTTCCAAGTTTGTCAAACTTGTCGGTCATATCGCCCAAGAAAAATTTGCAGTTAGGAACATTTTTCTTTGCGATTCTAACAAGCTTTTCGCTAAAATCTACACCAACAACTCTTGAACCCATCTTTGTTAAAATTTTTGAGTCGTAACCTGCGCCACAACCAAGGTCGAGAATTTTTGGGTGTTTTGTTCCGCCCTGAGCAAAGCAATTATAATACTTTTCCAAGATAGTGTTTTGTTTTTTTTCTTGATACCATTCTTCAGACCAGCCAGTTGCGGTCTTATTATAAAAATCTGCTACATTTTTCATAATGCAATCTCCATATAACAAAATTATAATTTAATTTTATTTTTATGTCAAAGCAATTTGGTTGATTAAAAATTTTTTAATTGCTACAATAGTGTTATGAAAAATATAGTATATAAACGACCAAGATTTAGAAAATTAAAACCAAACGAATTTATGACCTTTTGGGAATCTCTCCGTGACGCAAGAAAAATTAACAACCACGGTCCATTCGTTTTACTTAGAGACCCAGAAGTATATCAAGAGAGCCAAAACTTTTTGATTGGAAATGGCATTGCTGGTTTCGCTATTCACGAAGGCGAAATGATTTCCGTTCACAAAAATAACAAGAAAGCCGAAGCAACTGGCGTTCGCCACATCTTGCCAAAAATGGTTAGATGCGCGTTTAAATATGGCGCAAGATTCAACGACTGTTATGGAGACTTCCTTGCAAACTATTATATGAAGAGCGGTTTTATTGCAGTTGCAAGAATCAAGTATGACGACCTCGACGGCGAGTTTGTTAATGACGAAATGATAAGGTTTGATAAACCTAATTTTTATGTTTTGATTCGTGGAGTAAAAAATGTTGCTGAACTTGATAGACTCAAAAGGAAAAACGCAATTGTTGGTCTCAATGAGATAAAAGATAGCATTAAAAACTTCAAATCTGTTGATGAAGCGTTTGAATATCAAGCAGAACTCTATAACAAAATTAAAATTTACGGATACAAAAAACGTTTGGAAATCATTAAGAATTTATAACAAGAAAAAACACTTTATCGAAATGATAAAGTGTTTTATTTTTTGTTTTGTTTCATATAACCAATTTTATATTCTAGTTTTCTCATCTTTCCTAAGATTAATGAATCGTTAAGGTCGAGTTTGCTTTCGATAAGAGCCACGATTGCGTGGGCTTTTTTCTTTGGAAGATTAAATGTGAAATAATAGCCATAATCTTCAATGTTGATGCCCACAAGGTCGCCATATTCTTTCAATAAACTATATTTAGTTTTACTTTTATATTCGCTGATGGTGAAACACAACAAGTCGATAATGTTGTCGATATTGTTTTCATCTTTCTTTTTAGCAAGTTTTTTAATTTTTGCTCTTAACTCTTTTGGCAAAACAATGATAATTGATTGCAAAATATGTTCAACGTCTGAAAAAACAATTTTGTTTTTGATTTTCAAAACATAAGACATACTTTCGATATCTTTTAGTCTAATCATATATTCGTAGTTAGTGTAGTCATCATCAACACACACAACTTCAAAACCAACGGTTAAGGCTAGCTTATGCAAATCAATTTTTGCCACAAACACGCACCCCTAATATTCAAATTCTCTAATTATGAACGAGAACTACTGCTCAATTCGTTTTTTTTTCCTTGAAAACCTTCTTCAAGAGACATAAGTGTTCCATTAAGTTTTTCTGGTGTGATTGCATTGTTATACTTTCTGCCAAGTTCAAGATACTTGTTAACATTAGTTCTAACAGTTGCATACTTTCCAGTAAGACCAGCATCACTTAAGTTATAATCAAGTTTAACAGCGTTTGCTATCTTTGAAAAAATTTCTCTGTCTGAATATTCGCCACTAAAAGCTTTGTCCATTGGTCCAACAATTTTGTCGAGACCTAAACGAACCCACAAAGCCTCACAAGCCATTGGTGATAAGCTATTTGGATTACCAAGAGTAACTGCTACAGGTGTCATTTCCATTATTTGTTACCCCCTTTTTTGTATACCATTGAAAATAATACGGTGTTTCTTCCATCTTGTGTGGTTTGCTCACTATATGTGCCGCCTAAAGCGAGAGCACAAAGTGCAAGTTTTTCCGACGCAGAAATTTCTTTATCTGCAAAAAAACCGTCTTTTAAAACATCATTACTCATTACTATCTTCCTCCGTGAATACAAATTCATTTAAGAAATTCTTTTCAACCTGTTCATCGTCTGTGAGAATAATTGAATCCTCATCAACATAAACAGAACCAAGCAAAACGATTTTATTTGGATTTAATGCTTGAATCTCAGCATACTTTGAAGTTGATGCAATTTTTGATTCATATTTTAAAGCAGATGTGATATAAAATCCCAAATACTCATTTGCTCTTGCATAAACATCTTCGATAGAAAAACCAGAAGCCAACAAGTTAAGGTCTGGGTAAAGAGCAGTGTAGAGTTCATTTTCATCTGTAAATAAAACCATTGGATAAATGTATCTTTTCATTTTAACCTCGCAAAAATAATACCTTATTTTGATTTTAACATTAAAATTTAAAAAAGTCTAATATTTTGACAGGTTTTTTGCTCTTTGTTTATGCGTGTTTATAATACCATTTTTTTGGGGGTTTGTAAATACCTAATGTCAAAATTAATTATTAAAAAAATCATTTTTATATTATTTAATATATATTTTTTTTATAATACTACAAAAAAAGCGTGCCGCCGCACGCTTTTAATATTTTAACTAAACCATTTTACAGTAAACAACCATACTTCCACCACTTTTTACAGTGAGTTTTGGTTGGCCAAGGTTTCCGCCAGTAACAATACTTGCTGGAACTGCAACTTGTCTGTGGTTTGCTGGGTCTTCTTCGTTATACTCCATAAGTTTAACTTCAGTGCCTTCCATTGAGTAAGCAAAGTCTGCAACCTTTGTTGAAAGCAAGTTAATTGTCATATAACCTGAACCATTGTTTGTGATTTTTGAATCTTCAGTGAATGTTTCAAATGAAATTGTTGATGCACCTTCAACTGTGATATCAACTTTTCCTTTGAGTTTATCTGCTGTAAGTTTTCCACCAATTTTTAATGTGATGTCTTCAGCATCTCTGTTTTTGAATTCAACATTTGCTTTTGTTGTTTCAACATAAACTTTGCCTGATGCTGCATTTACAAAAACTTTTCCGTAAGTTGTTACGATTGTTGGATTTTTTACAACACTATTTTCGCCACCAACAGTAACCTTTCCACGTTTTGTTGCAAGGTTTGCTGATGCGGTTGATTCTTCAAGAGTGATTGAGCCAGAACTTGTTGTAACTTTCACATTTCTTGCAGAGTTAACTTTAACGTGACCTCTGGTTGTTGTGAGTTCTGCATCTAATGCTTTTTTGATATCGATTGAACCTGTTTTTGTTGTGATGTAAGAAATATCACTTCCACCATTGATTGAACCAAGCGCAACCTTACCAGAACTGGTTGTGATGTTTGCTTTGCCCCTAATGGTTATATCTTTTTCTTTATCAACACAAGAGATATCTCCCCAACCTGAACTTGCTGTAAAGTTCTCGCAAGAAAGAATCTTGATGCTTGCATTGTTTGTTGTTGCGTCAATATTTCCTGGAACATCTCTGTTCACAACAATATTTCCACCTGTGCTTTTTAAAATATAGTTGCTAGCATTGATAGCCGCAGCTGTGTCACTGCCAATATTGATTGAATTTAAGGTTGTGAGTGAATAAGTGTCTGCCTTAAGGTTGATTGAACTTCCAACTCCACCCGCTGTTTCGATTGTGATTTGATGGAAATATGGGTCGAAGTTATCCGCCTTTTCATCTGAGAAACTAACGCTTGCTTTATTGGCTTTAACCGTGAAGTCTGTTTGCCCCGCAAGTGTTGTTGACACTGTTACCGCAGGAATCATAACTGTGAGATATCTTGTTGAGTTTGCATTTTCATAAATGAATTTTTTGAACGATGTAACTTTGATAACAGCAGTTCCGTCATTATCTCTTGAAACTGCGATTGATGGGTCATCAAATTTTGAAGTGGTAAGACCTGAATAGTTGTCATAATAAACAATTTCATATTGCCAGCCTTGTGTGAAGACTACGTTAACAGGAACATCTTCTGTCTCAACTCTAATTGAGCCTGAAAAGTCACCGCCACCAAGCTCTTCTTTAAGGGCGTCTGCAATTTTGAACCTTTCGCTAACCACGTGAGTGTTTGTTGAAATATATTTTAATCCAAACACTGACATACCTGGAGCCATAAATAAAACAAGTGTAAAAATAGCCACGCATAAAACCGCAATAGCCAGTGTTACAAAAAAGACTGTAGTAAATCTTTTAGCCATTCTTCACCTCATATAGATTTAGTATATCAATATTGTTTTTTATTGTCAAATAAATCAAGTTTAATAAAAAAGGAAATACCCTTGGGCATTCCCTTAAAAAATTTCGTCATCTGTTGGAATTTGAACATCTGAAAAATCCACAAGTGGAGGTTCTTCTGCAATTTCTGGTGGAGGCTCAAGCCCAACCAAATCTTGCTCGATGTCAATTTCATTAACGATACTTCCTGCGGTTTCAGCAAAACTCTTTTCTTTGTTTTTCTTTGTTTGTTTTGCTTCCTCATTCTTTTCATATTGATTAACAAGGCTTTGCTCGTTTGCATCTTTTTCAAGATTATAGAAACTTGTTCTGCTACCGTCCCAACCAATATACACGCTTCCTGGTTGACCGTTTCTAAACTTCGCGATAATAAGTTCAGCGGTATAGTTTCCAGTTCTATCCTCTGCAATTTCTTTTGCGGTCATATCTCTATGGATAAACCAAACCATATCGGCGTCTTGTTCGATTGAACCAGATTCACGAAGGTCTGAAAGCATTGGTTTTGCAGGTTTTCCGTCTTTTGTGTCACGGCTTTCAACTGAACGGTTGAGCTGACAAAGAGTAATTACTGGAACATTGAGTTCTTTTGCTAAAATCTTCATTTGACGAGAGATACTAGCAACCTCGTTTTGTCTGTTGTCAGTTTTTTCATCACTCTTCATAAGACCAAGGTAGTCGATAACAACAAGGTCGAGACCTTTTTCTCTTTTAATCTTTCTACATTTTGATAACACTTGAGCAGGTGTGTTCATAGCGTTGTCATCAATATAGATTTCAGTGTTTTTAAGTTTCTTTTCGGCTTTCCAAATTTTAACCCAGTCGTTTTCATTAATTTCACCACGAAGGGCTTTTGCCATTGAAACACCCGCAACTGAGAACAACATTCTTTGAACAAGTTGGTCTCTACCCATTTCAAGAGAGAACACCGCACATTTTGCACCGCGTTCGATTGCAGCATTTGTAACAATGTTCATTGCAAGAGATGTTTTACCAACACCAGGACGAGCCGCTAAAATGATAAGGTCGGAATTTTGTAATCCGTTTGTTACTTTGTCGATTTGATAAAAACCTGTTTTTAAACCCTTGAGTGAGTTTGGGTCTTTGTAAATGGTTTCAATTTTATTGATAACGTTTTGAAGTGGAACTTCAATGTTTTCAAGAGTTCCTCTTTGACCCTTTTCTGCGATTTCATAAAGAGCCTTTTCTGCTACACCCAAAATGGTTTCGTCTGCATCTTTGTCATAGGCTTTTGTGATTGCGTCGCCACAAGTGATTATAAGTTGCCTTAAAACTGAGTCGCGTTTAACAATTTCAACATAGTGTGAATAACCCGCAGCAGATGGAACAATGTTTGTGAGTGATGTGATATATGAAATGCCACCCGCGCTATTGATTAAACCTTTATTCTCAAGATAGTCTGAAACCGACACAAAGTCTACGTTGATTGAGTCTTTTTGCAAATCTCTAATAGCCTTGAAGATATTTTTGTGAGTCTCATTATAAAAGTCAGCCTCTTCAAGTCTGCCAATAATGTTTAAACAGATTTCAGAGTCAATGAGCGCACAGCCCAAAACCGCTTGTTCTGCTTCAAAATTGTTTGGCAAAACTCTGCCGCCAGATTCTAGCGCCTTTTTGAGTTCGTCAACTCTCTTGTTGTTTTTATTTCTGGTTTCAGCCATACTCTCTCCTATTTATTATAGAATTATTGAACAGAAGGACCTTGATTTTCGTTAGCGTTTTCTTGTGCTTTTGATTTTCTAAATTTACACATCAAAACATTCAAGAAACTCTTTCCGTTAACTTTTTTGTTGAATTTTTGAAGGGCTTTTACAGCTTTTTCTGCTTTCATTTGAGAAAGTGCTTCAAGTTGACCGAAGTCTTCAACAACTCTTTCATATCTACCCCAAGCATCTCCACCCTCTTTCATTGTAGACTCAATATATTCAACAAGTTGAGAGTTGATTTTTGCTGTGTGTGAAATATCAACCATAGCATTACGCATAAGCACATCAAGAGCAGCACAATCTTCTGGTCTTGAAAGTGTTTTGCTTCCGCCAAGTTCACCAAGCCACTCAGTGATTTCGTGTCTAAGTTTCAACATATCAGTTCTTGCTTTTGAATCTGATGGGTTAGCGTTGATTGTAACAATCAAGTTTGATTCTCTTCTAATAAATTCTAATAATTTGCTTTCTATTTGTTTTTTCATAATAATTACCTCGGTTTTAAGTATAACAGCCAAACCCGAGGGTGTCAATATGCAATTTTATGAAAAATTATATTTTTATCATACAATTTTTATATTTTTAAAGCAACAAAAAAAGAGCCATAGGCTCTTTTGATTTTTGATTACAGTGTTCTGTAAGGAAGGAGAGCCATAACTCTTGCTCTCTTGATTGCGTTTGCAAGTTCTCTTTGGTGTTTTGCACAAACGCCAGTTGTTCTTCTAGGAATGATTTTACCTTTTTCTGTCATATATTTTCTAAGCTTTGCAACGTTTTTGTAATCGATAACTTCGCTCTTTTCTGCACAGAAAGCACAAATCTTTTTTGATTCTTTACGGAATTTGCTAGGATTTTTATCATCATAAGAAGAATTATCTTTCTTGAATTTTCTTTCCATAATTATCTCCTTTTAAAATGGTAAATTGTCGTCATCAATTGGTTCGAATTTGTTAACAACGTCATTTTTTCCTGAATTCTTTGAACCAGTTTCATCTGGAGCGAGTTCATCAGCACCTGAAGAGTTTTTGCTTGCTAAGAATTCAACTTCTTCAGCAACAACTTCAGTTGAGTATCTCTTTGTGCCATCAGTTGCGTCATAACTTCTTGTTTGAAGTGAACCAACAACACCACACTTGCTACCTTTTTTAAGATATTTGTAGCAGTTGTCTGCCTGAGCACGCCATACAACAATGTTAATAAAATCTGCTTCTCTTTCGCCATCTTGACTAGCAAATCTTCTTTGAACAGCCAAGCTGAAACGGCAAAGTGAAATTCCATTGTTTGTTGTAATAAGTTCAGGGTCTCTTGTTAAGTTGCCAACTAAAATTACTTTATTCATAAATTTTCTCCCGAGTTTAAATTTATTAAACTATCTTGCGACAATCATATGTCTAACAATGTTTTTGTTAATGTTAAGTTTGTTTGTGATGCCTGCAATAGCTGAATCTTCTGCTTCAAAGTTCATTAAAACATAGAAACCTTCGCTCTTGTAGTTAACTGGATAAGCGTATTTGCGAACGCCCCATTTTTCTGGTTCTTCAGTCTTTCCACCAGCTTTTTCAACAAGTTCTTTAACATTCAAAATCACTTTTTCTTTATCTTCGTCAGAAATGCTAGCATCGATAATGTATAAGATTTCGTAATTTCTCATTATTTTCTTGCCTCCTTTTGGACTCATTCGGTTTTTGTGCACGACAAAAACAAGGAATTGTAATCGAATTATAACACAACATTTTTTGTTTTGCAAGTGGTTTTATTCTTTTAATAGACACAATGATTATTTTATTTCTGTTTTTTACTTTTTTCCTTTTAAGTTTAATGTTATAATATTATTAAATATATTATATATTTTATATTAGAGAGTTGACAGTTTTGGCTCAATTTTTATAATTATATTATAGAAGTAAATACTTAAGAGGGTATTATGTCAAAGAAGAAAGATTTGAAAAATTTAGAAAATGAATCGCAGAACCTTGCAGATGTTGTTGAAGCCTTAGAAGCAGAGACAGGTTCACCTGTGCTCGAAAAAACAGTTGCAAATGACATTGTTGAAGAACCTGCGCCAAAAAAGATTTCGAAAAAAGACAAGAAACTCAAAAAGAATAAAAAAGACAAACTTGTTCAAAAGAAAAAGAAAGTTGAAAAGGCTGACGAACAAGCTTCCGACGACCCATCACTTATGGAAATATTTAAACAAATGTTTTCAAGCAAAAAGAAAAAGCCTGAACCAATTATTCAAAAAAGAGTTAAGCGTGTTAAAACCGATTATCAAACAGGTTTAACAAACGACCAAGTTGCTGAACGTGTTTCTAAAGGACAAACAAATATCACTCCAAACACAAACAACAAAACAATCAAGAGCATAATTTTTGAGAACATTTTCACATTCTTCAATATTTTGTGTTTCATTGTTGCTGCAGCGCTTGTTGTTGTTAACATTGTTTATAAACAAAAATGGAACAACTTAATCTTTATGGTAACAATTCTCGTTAACATTATAATTGGAATTGTTCAAGAGATTAAAGCGAAACACACAATCGAAAAGTTATCCTTGCTAACTGCACCAGTTGTAAAGGTTGTGAGAGATTCTGTTGAAGTTAACATTTCTTCAGAAGAAGTTGTTATCGACGACATCGTGATGCTCTCAACTGGAAAGCAAATCGTTGCTGACTGCGTTGTTGTTGAAGGAAACATTGAAGTTAACGAAAGTGTGTTAACTGGTGAAAGTCTTCCAATTAAGAAAAAAGTTGGCGACACATTGCTCGCTGGAAGCTTTGTTATTTCAGGACACTGCCACGCAAGAGTTGAAAAGGTCGGTGCAAACTGCTATATTCAACAACTTGCAATGTCAGCAAAGAAATATCGTAAACCAAAATCAGAACTCTTCACATCACTTAGAGTTATTATTAAAGTTATTGGTGTTATCATTCTTCCAATCACCGCACTTATGTTCTGGGTTAGTTTCTCACAACCTGGCGCGGACATTATAGACGCGATAACCACCACGGCGGGCTCAACAATTGGTATGATTCCTGCGGGAATGTTCCTTCTCTGTTCAGTTTCGCTCACTGTTTCAGTTATTAAACTTGCTCGTAAAAAAGCACTTGTTCAAGACTTATACTGCGTTGAAATGCTTGCCCGTGTAAACGTTCTCTGCCTTGATAAAACAGGAACTATCACTGATGGCACAATGAAAGTTTTCAACTGTGTTCAACTTTCAACATCAGACCAAACAATTAAAAGAATTATGGGTTCAATGCTTTCAGCACTTGGCGACAATAACCAAACCAGCCAAGCACTCATCAATTACTTTGGATACAACAAAGAAATGACCCCAATAATTACAATTCCATTCTCATCAAGCAGAAAACTTTCAGCTGTTACATTTGATACTTATGGAACTTATATTATGGGTGCACCTGAGTTTGTTATTCCAAATATGGAAGATTCAAAACTCAAAACGATGATTGAGCAATATGCAAAAGATGGATATAGAACACTTCTTCTTGCACACTCAAACAAATCTATTTCAAAAGACACTCTTCCAGAACAAAGAGAACCAATCGCTCTCATTATCTTGGAAGACCACATTAGAGAAAATGCCGCAGCAACAATTGCTTGGTTTAAAGACAATAACGTAAAAGTTAAAATCATCTCTGGTGACAACCCACTCACAGTTAGTGAAATTGCTAAACGTGTTGGTGTTGAAGGAACCGATGCTTTCATTAGCCTTGACGGTCTTAACGAAAAACAAGTTATTGCGGCAGCAAACAA
Organism: Clostridiales bacterium; assembly: GCA_015055905.1. Taxonomy (GTDB): domain Bacteria; phylum Bacillota; class Clostridia; order Christensenellales; family UBA1242; genus RGIG1681. Next base: position 18,346 of record SVHI01000002.1, read on the forward strand.
ATACACCGTATTTGGTCGTGTTACACCTGAACAAAAAGCACTCCTTATTAAAACAATAAAGAGCGACGGAAACACTGTTGCGATGACTGGCGATGGTGTAAACGATATCTTGGCTCTCAAAGAAGCCGACTGCTCTATCGCAATGGCTAGCGGAAACGAAGCCGTTAGAAGCGTGAGCCATATGGTTTTGATGAACTCAGACTTCTCAAGTATGCCTGACACAGTTTTAGAAGGAAGAAAGGTTATCAACAACGTTCAAAAAGCATCTTCGTTATTCTTTATGAAAACGCTGTTCTCAATCTTCTTCTCAATAATCGTAATTATTCTTGGTTTAACTTATCCATTCACAACCCCAAGAATGTTGATGTTTGAATGGTTCGTAATCGGTATACCATCGTTCATACTGGCGTTCCTGCCGAACAATAAACCGATAAGCGGAAAGTTTATTTACAACCTTATTAAAAACGCACTTCCTGGTGCGATTGCACTTGTATTAAATGTTAGTGCTATCTATCTATATAACTATATTGTTTATGGAACCGTTGTTGGTGAAGGAATCAACTCTTCAATCTCAACAATGTCAACAATCATTTTAACATTCACTGGTCTTGCAATGCTCTATAGACTTTGCAAACCATTCAATGGTTTAACCACAACATTGTTTGTATTGATGTTCGCAGTTTGCGGTCTTTGCATCTTGGCTTGGCCAGCATTCTTTGATATCATTGCTGTTGGTTCACTTGCATTAGCAGACGTTTTATTCGTAATCGTTCTTGCACTTGTTTCACCAACAATCATCACAGTTTTGTATAAACTAATGGATATCATTAAACTATAAAACAAAAAGAGACGAAAATTTCGTCTCTTTTTTTATGTCTTTTATTCACCTCTTTCACAATTTGAAGGGCTATATCTTTTCACTGTTCCCCTTGAACAGTTTTCACAACTTCTGTTTTCACCCTCAGCCTCTGGAGTGATTCCAATTTCTTGTGGAGTATAACCTCTATATGGTGTTTTTTCTTCCCAAGCCTTAACAAACGCTCTTCTTTCAGCCGCTTGTTTTTTTACAACCTCTTCAAGTTCTCTAATTTGTTGAAGATTCAATAACATATATGGTGTTGGTTCGCTATATTTATCAACAGACTTTCCGTGTTCAACATAATATTTGTATTCTCTAAGTGCAAGCCAGTTTTCTTTAAATTCTTCACTTGCCTTTTCTGGTGAACCTTTGAAATAAACAACTGGTTCATACGCGTGTCTAAAACCTTCAAGCATATAAGTTCTTCTCCAAAGGTCTGCATTCTTTTCAATACCTTCTTCAATAACTTCTCTGTTCATTCCAATTGCGGTTAATGTTTTAACAACTCCACCTCTAAACATAACGTCAACATCTGGGCTAAAGAGAAGCGAGAATTCATCGAACCCATTTGGCATAAGCCAATGTTCACCGCCACCTCTCATCCAGTTGATTTGCCACTTAACAATTTCAAGTTCGTAGTTGTGTCTAGCATCAGCAAACTCTGGTGAAGTTTCAACAAACTCTCTAACAAATCTTGATGGAACATAAATCTTTTTGTCGCTAAGTTTTTCTTGGAAATATTTTGCAAGCCACGCATTGTCTCTCAAATGGCAAGGCAAATACATTTTTGAAACTTCGCTTGGTCTTTTGAAACAAGAACTATACCAAATGCCTGTTTCAGGGAACAAACTTTTAACTTCTTCGTTCAAAATAGCAATAGCGTCTTCTTTGTTCATTCCTTTTTTAACATCTTCATAAACAGGTTCAAGTTGTTCACTTTCAACCTTTTCAATTTTCTTTTTTCTAAATCTATCAAATAAACCCATTGTGGTTCCTCCCTTAATGCCCGACCAGTATACCACATAGTTTTTTTAATTTCAATACCCAACTTAATATTCAAGTCTGTCAATCTCAACTATAACATTCAGTTTCAAATTACTCAAAAAGTCTTCCCTGTTTTTGTAATACATATTTGTTTGCTTATAATGATGTTTTTGTGCAAGCAAATATGCACCCCAAATATCCGCTTTCAACTCTTTTGATTTCTCAAAACATTTTGAAACATTTTCTGCAATCTTCTTTTTTAAACCATTTTTTATTTCACTAAACTCGGCGTCCGTTGGAGCATCAATAAACTCTTCGCTCTGTATTTCATAGATTGCTGAGTTTTTTATTTTAACCACCAAATCAAGACACGGAATATTGTTTTCATATCTTATTTTAAGTTTGTTTGTCTTATCTTTAATCTTCACTCCCACGCGTTTGGCGTTAAAGACCGATTTATCAAAATCTTCGGCATAAACATCATCGATTGTGGCTTTTTTATTTGCAAGCATATAGCCCAAAACCTCGTCTTTTTCGAGTTTACCAACATATCTTCCGTCAACAAAACAACCAAGTTCAGTTTGCGCTTTAAAATATTGATATTTTGACCCTCCGCCTTGTTCTCCGCCGTCTTCTGTTCCAGATTCACCGCTTGAGCCAGACGAACTTGAAGAGCCGCCACCTGTAGGGTTATCTTCACTCTGCTCATCGTTCTTTTCTAATGCCAACAAACTAACAACGCTTGTTCCGGAGGATTCTTTTGAATCTTTCATAAACTCCAAAACTGAGTTCATAACGCCATCACCCTCTTTTTCTCGATACATAAAAACTTTCTGCAACCCAATGGCTATTGATAATTCAACATCTTTAGTTTTTTTGATTTCATTGCTCGCTTTTTCTTCTGCAACGAGCAACAACATACTATCATTTGTGATATTGTCTCTCATAAAATAATCAAGCGTTTGGGTTAAGTCTTCCTCCAAAACATCTTTGCCAATAATTATAAAGTTTGTGTGTGAAAATGCAGAGGTTTTTCCAGTTTTGTAAGACAGTTTTGAAATCGCACCAATAACAGTTTCGTCATTATCCGACACAAAGTTAACAGTCGCCTTTTCGCCGCCAGATTCTGTGCTTGGTGAGGTTTTTACAATCTGCGCAGTAACCTCATATTTATCATCAACCTTATCTATCGCAAGCCCTGTTACAATCGCTCTCATATTGAGCCTTGCCTGTGTAGAAAGACTCGACGGGAAAGCAAAAATTGCAACAAGCAAAATAATTAAACCAATTCTTTTTTTGAAAAAATCTTTCACTTTAACCTCCTGCGTTCAGGAGTATTTATCCCCTTGTTTTGTCTGTTTATAGAACCCGCAACAATAAGTAATATGATGGGCAAAACCACCTGCACAGCAACCGAAAACCAACTCATATCACCAGCAAAAAAGTTAAGCTTTGCCGCCATATCAACAAAATAGAACACATCAAAAATATAGAGCAATAAGATAATCAAAATTTTGATTGAAAAAGGCTTAATTTTTGGAAACATCGATTCTGCGCAAAGACAAGAATAATATAAATAAACCGAACAAGTAAGCACCGCTCCAATCTCAGCAAACAATATCAAAAACCAATCAATTCGCCCAACATTAAGCCCTAAAAGTGCCTGGCTTGAAAGCACACTAATAAGCCCTGACTGCGCCGCAGAATAGTCGCCATACATACCAAAAAACTCTATAACCACAAAAGAAACAAAGCACATTGTGAGAACATAAAACAGAATTGTTTTTGATAGTTTGATTTCTTTGCTTTTTAGTCCAAGAATCAAAACCAAAATAGCATCTCCAAACCAGAAACTGAAATTAGGCAATGCTTTTAAAATCTTTCCAAATTCAATACTTTCAAATGGAAGCACTACTGAAAAGTCTGTGTATCCTGCACCCAAGATGGAAATAATAACCGCCGAGCCAAGAATAACCCAAAAATAAATTTCATAGTTAAGTGCGATATTTTCAATACCTCTATATGCCAAAAAGAAAACTGCAAATAAAAGCAAAAGACTGAACAGTGCCCACGAAAGGTTGTCAAAAAGCGTGTTTGCAAAAAGCCCTTGAATATGTTCATAAAGCAAAAGAGCTTGGGTTAAAAAATAAACAGCCGCTACAATCATTATAATTTTTCTAAACCCACACAAAGTTACGCTCTTGGCTGGACTTAAAATTTGAGTGAGTTTAACTTTTTTCAAAATATAAAAAACCAAAACAATAAAGAGCAAATTAATCAGCATATAAAACAAAAATAAAAGGTATCCATCTTTGCCAAGTTCACCATAAACCAAACTTGGCAATTTTTGCATTTTCATTGAAAACACACCAATCACTAACATTATATAAAATTGTCTCGCACTCATCACTTGCCACCTCTGTCAGTTCTTTGCCTAATTTTGTTCTTATCTGCTAAAAATGTCGGTCTTCTCTTTAAGTCTTGAATACTGTGTTTTATAAACCCATCATTTTTATCTAATCTAACCGACGGAGCATAAGGTGAAAGATATGGAACACCAAAACTTTTTATTGAAACAATGTAGGCAACCAAAATCATAAACGAGCAGATGATTCCATATAAACCAATAACGCCGCCCGCGATTGTGAACAAGATTCTAAGCAGTCTCGTTTGGGCAATTTCGTCTGGAATGCTATATAGCGCCACGCTTGATGTCGCCACAACCACTATTGATGGCGGCGAGATAATCCCCGCATCAACAGCCGTGTTTCCAAGAGCCAACGCGCCAATAATTGAAAGCGCCATACCCATACTGTTTGGCATTTGCAAACTCGCCTCGGTTATCACTTCAAACAAAAACAACACTATCAAAATTTCTATTAGCGGCGGAATCGATAAACTCTCAATGCTAGAAAGCAATGTTATTAAAAAATTGATTGGCAAAATTCGATAGTTGTAACTTTGAAGAGCAACATAGATGGCAGGAGCCAAAACTGCATAAATGAGTTCAAATAGTCTCATCACTCTTGCGAAGCTTGCCATCGCAGGAATTGTGTAATAATCTTGACTGCTTTGCAAATCTTCAAAAAACACAAACGGAACCGTTAACGCCACGGGCGAGCCGTCAACAATCAATCCAACTCTACCCTCCAAAATTTTCGCGCAAAAAATATCTGGTTTTTCCGTGTTGCCAACTCTTCTAAAAAATTTAACTTTGTTATCTTCCAAAAAAGATTCAATATAATACGAATCAATAATCGCATCAATGTTTATGGTTTCAAGTTTTTGTTTAACAGCCTCAACAATATCTGGTCTCGCTATATCCTTTAAATAAAAAAGCGACACTCTTGAATGAGTTTGTTTTCCAATAAAAACATCTTCAATTTGCAGATTTGGTGTTTTGAGTCTTTTTCTAACAAGCCCAACATTTGTGCCAATATCTTCAACAAAACCCTCTCTTGGTCCTTTAACAACCCTTGATGTTGGTGGCTCTTCAATCCCTCTCTTTTGCGCACCAAAAACAGGAATTAATATTGCCTCTTCGTCTAATACAACGCACACTTTGCCATCTAAAATTCCAACCACAGCATCTTCTACGCTGTTTGCATCTTCAATAGAAGAAACCGCAAAAACCTCTTGTTTCAACAACTCTAGTGATATTTTCACTGTATTTTCCGTTGTTTTTGCGTTATTTTTTGCTTGTTTTTGCAACGGCTCCAAAACACCCGATGAAACAAGTTTTTTATCAATCAAACTTTCAATATAAAAAACACTTACGCTGTTTTCGCCCAATACAAATTCTTGATTCTCAACCTTAGAGTGTTTCCCAAAAACTCTCTTTATATTCTCACTTAGACCCTTTTTATTTTTCATAAAACAATCCTCTAAACTAGTATTGTTTTAAGGCTCTATTTTTATTTATTTTTGCAAAATAAAAAAGCCAGGCTGTCCTGACTTTTTATAAGTGAAATTTTCTGCTCGCTTGAGTTTTTATTGTTTTGCCAGCAAATACCAAGTATGCAAGACAAATTATTGCTTGAACAATAATGTTGATTTGATTGATTATTTTATATTCATCAACATCAAAAATTAGCAAAAGTGTTGATGCAATGATTAATAAAAAATCAACCCTAAAGAAACCAAAAATGATTTCTTTTCTATTTTTGCTACAAAAGATTACAAACATCATAACCACCGCAGCAAGCATCGCCAGTCCCGGAAAAACAAAGTTGGTAAACCAATGAGCGTTTCCAAAAAACCTTTCCGTTGCAAACAACAATGCGCCAAGGGATAAAATTTGCATCAACATTTTCTTAAATGGTGTGCTTCTGCTCATAATTGTGTGGGCAACCAAAACCCATAAATATATTATCGAAAACCCAACAATAGCAGACCACGGAGCAGTTTTTGTTTGAATATTAATATAGATGCAAATGGTTAAAATAATCACACTAATCATTAAAAACACTTTTGCAACTAGCATCTTTTTTTTGCTAACTACAGGCTTTGCCTCTGTGTTGAACATATCAAGGTCTGTTTTTGCAGTTTTTTCTTCAAGCGACCCATAACATAATGGGCAATAATTTTTGGAGGTGTCAACATCAACACCACAAAGGTTGCAATGTTTCATTATTTCTTCGCCTCCTGATAATTACTTTGAACAACAACATCAATCCCCTTTTCTTCAAGAGTTTTGAAAAATACTTTTTCTGTCACCGTTTCCACGTGTTTTCTTGAAAACGCCATATAAAGTTTATTGCCAAACCCTGTAAGTGAAAGATTTTTTTGTGTGGTTTTTGACGCCTGAAGAATAAAGTGTATTTTTTCAATATGCTCAGCCATTCCTGAAGGAATTTCAACCTGACCAATATTACTGAGGTTGGTTGATTCTTGGTTTGTTCCCCTAACCTTATATGCGATTTTTAGAGCAAGGCTTTTTATAACCCTTGGAACAAACTTCATTAACCAATTTTTTTCAATATTAGTGTTGGTTTTAATTTGTGCATCAATCTGCTCTGTTGTTGTTTTTTCTTTTAATTGCTTTGCGCATAGTTCAATAATTTCATCAAACGAAAGTTCTTTTGAAAAATCGTGATAGATTCTAACAACAAGAGTAAAGTTTCTCTTGGTTCTACTTGGGTGTTGCTTTCTAATATTGATAGGAATTGAAATTGCGATTGTTTTGTTCTTTTTGTTTTTATGCTCAATGTAACCTTTATATAAAGCATACATATATACACCACAAAGGTATCCTGTTATTGTTGTGTTATATTTCTTTGCTTCAGATTTAACTTTTTTTGTGTCACACTCAGCGCAAATCAAACCAGTTCCAAAAACCTTAAAAGGTGTCCCAGATACCTTATGTGCCTTTGTTTCTGCAATTTTTTTGATTTTGAGTGATGTGTCAACCTGCATAAATTTGTCAGCTGACTCATCGGTCATTGTTGGAACATCGAGCGGTTTCACAATTCCTTCGTTATCAATCTTATATCCTTTGTTTACCAAGTATCTATAAACAACTTGTTTTAAAAAATATAGTCCACCAGTTCCGTCAGTAAGTGCGTGAAAATAGACAATACTTATTCTATTGTTGTAAACATAAACCTTAAATAAATAATTATCGCCATATCTATAATCAATATATTCCATAAGGTCGGCTGGCTCATCAAGAACAACTGGTTCTTTTGTGTTTTCTTCTAGATAATACCAAAATAACCCTTTCTTAAGTCTAACCCTAAAAGTGTCCTCGCTCTTTATAACTTGGCTAAGGCTTTTTTGCAAAATCTCTTTATCAACCTTTTCTTTTAAGGTTGCAGACATACAAAAAGTGTTAGGACTATTCTTGTCGCTAACTGGAGGAAATATCATTGCAGCATTGTCTAATCTATACCAATATTTACTCATATTATAGTTCTATATTATAATAAAATCTTGACTTTGTCACTCAAATTTATAATAGATTTTGTTATAGTTTGGTTATTATAAAGAAAAACTCTTGTGTTGAAATTTAAATTTGACACTAAATTCAAAACTTTTTCAACCATATTATGCAATTAGAAGATATTTTGCCCACAAAAAAACCAACCTTGTGGGTTGGTTCTTGTATTTATTTCTTTAATAATTCCATCAAATAATCTCTTCCTTGAGACTTGCTTGGACCGCCGCCATTTCCGCCACCCATAAGCATCTCTGCTGGACTTGGTGGAGCAGCCTCCATTTGCTCTGGCTCTGGAACTGGTTCAACAGGAGCACTTGCAACTTTTGTCTCTACCATAGGATTTTGTCTCTTTGGCTCAGCTTTAATTTTTGATTGTGGAGCTGAACGAGTTTTCATTGCTTGGTCGCTTTGAACGCCAGGCTCAAGTTTAACAGGTTTATTTGTTGGAGCATAACCTGGGAATGTTGGAGCGTGCTTTTGCATTGGTCGAGGTTGTTGGAAGTTTGGAACACCAAGACCAGACATAACAGGTTGTGCTTGAGCATAAGTTGGTTGAGCAGGCATTGGTCTGCCTGGTTGAACCATTGCATTTGGCATTGGCATCATTGGAGATGCACCTGTCATTGGCGCGTTATACATCATTTGACCAATCATTACGCTTGGGTCAACTGCTGTATTCACCATTCCGTATCCATTCATCATTGGACCATATTGTGCACCGGTTCTTGGAATGTAAAGCATAATATTAATGCCTCTTTCTTGAAGAACTTGTGTTGCAAGTCCAGCGAAGTTTGATTCAAGTTTTGCAATTTCGTTTGTTAGCCCGAATTTCATCACATCTTGGCAAGGATATGACTGAACTCGGAAGCTTAGATTTCTATAAGCATCAATTAGTGAATTGATTCCATTAATGACTTCACCATTAACACCAGCGGTAACCATTGGCTGTGAAGCGATAAGGTTTCTCAAACCTTGGTCTAATTCATTGATTGTCATTATCCCGCCCCTTTATTTATTAATAATTTCCGAGCAACCAGAAACCTCTACAGTTAGCCATAACAGCGTTGTTTTGGATAACAAGACGAGGGTCGTTGAAGAATTCTCTCAAATACTTTTCATAAAGGAGAGAACCACCACCAGTAAGAATAATCTTGTAGAATTTGTTAAATTCAAGACCAAGACCCATAACTTCTTGATATACACGTTTAGCTTGGTTCTTACTGTGTTTTTCAACGTATGCTGAAAGGTCATATTGACCGAATGGAGTTTCTACAACTGGAGACTCAAGCAAACTTAAGTCAAGTTCGTGTGGTGAAAGCGAGAAGATGCTTGCTTCAGGAACGTTGCTGTTAACATCTTCTTGCAAATCTGAAATATAGTCAGATGTTCCAATATCAAAGCTGAATGTTGAACGAACACGAGCTGTTTCCAAAATTGCGATATCAGTTGTTCCCCAACCGATGTCGATAACGATTGCTCTTTGGTCAAGAAGCTTTTCGTTAAGAGCATCAGCTTCTGGGTCATAAACATAATCATACATTGTGCCGAGAGGTTGTGGAACTACAATAACTTCTCTAATTTCAAATGTGATTGGTTTAACATCTTCCCAAGTTACAGATTTTACTTCGTGAACACCTGTAAGCATTTGTTTGATTTGAGCAATGATTTTTTGGTTCTTTGCCAAACTGCTTGGAACACCAGTAACAACTCTCAAAACTTCGTGGTTTGAAAGGTTTGGAAGTTCTTTCAAGCAAGATGCGATACCAATGAGGGCTTCAATTTTATATTGTTCAGAACCATATCTTGAAATACCTCTACCACCGCTACCTGCAGCAGAAACAACACCAACTTCATAAACTGCCTTGTCATAAACATACATTTGATAGTCTGTTTTGAATGAGTAAACAAGACCAGCGTCGTTGATTTGTCTGATTGTATTAACATATTTTAAGTTTAATTCATCTGTCCAAATCTTAAGTGTTGAGTTTGCAACATCAAGACCAATAATTCTTGTGTAGTCTCCTTGAGGTTGAACAGGCATTGTTGGTTGTTCCTCACCAACTACTTCGTTTTCCATTACATCGAATTCTGACATAGTTCTACTTCCTTTTTCTTTTATTAATTTAGATGCTGTCACTTATGATAGCATTTTACTAATTATCATTTTAATATATATCCAAAAATAAATCAAATAAAAATAGTTAAAAAATAAAATTAAATTGTTTTTTTTAATTTTGTGATAACAAGATTGAAGATATTGTTTCCTTTTTAACAACAGAGCTGTCTTCTTTGTAGAAAATAATCAAGTTATCACCGTCAATATTGCACACCAAATCTCTTCTAATATTGAGGGTTTCTTCAAACAAAACCTTTAATATTGAACCATCTTGACGATAGATTGCTATTGTGTTGATATATTTTTTATTTACAGTTTCACCTTCTGGCACAACCCTATCATTTAAAACTTCAACATAATTGAGCAAGAAATATTTTTGTTCAATAACTTTATATTGGTTGATATAGTTGAAATTAATTGTAACTTCGTTAACTGAGCCATCTGGTTGCAAATTACAAAAACTTGCTTGACCTTGTGTTTCTTGGTCTTTATTGATTCCAAGAACCAAGAAATTTTTTGGCGAAACTCTCTTAATTGAAATATCAAGGTTATTTGACAAACTTATAAGGTTGTAACCAACCTTTTTTTCATCATTAAAAAGAATTATTTTAATGTAAAATTCATCAAATAAGTTTTCCATTGCAAAAAGAACGTTGAAATCAAGATATGCATATATATCGGAAATATATTTTCTATTTAATTTTGTATTTTCGACATATTTTCCATCAACAACATCAAATGAGGTATCTTCAACGGTTTCTTGAACTTTGAATTTAATTTCTTTTTTCTCAATAAATATTTTTGACATATTTTCACCTTATTTTTCTTATATTGTTATTATATTATAGCAAAAAAAGAGTGTCAAATAATTAAACACTCTTTTTATTCTATTTTTTGCTATTTTTAACTATTTATTGCTGCTACCAAATCTACCTGCACCACGCTCCGATTTAATGCCACAAAGTTCCTCATAAGAAATCTCTTTTTCTTCCATAACAGGAACTTCTTGCAAAACAAGTTGGCAAATACCCTTTGAATATGGATAATAAACACACTCTTTTGTTTTATAAGTCTTTCCATTTGCCTCAAACTCTTCTGGCATTTCTTCTAATGGTTTTTTAGAAATTACAAGTGGGGTTGGATGTGTGTTATAAATCATAATCAAATATTCACCGCGGTATCCTGAATCAAACACACCTGAAGACTTTTTCATTCCAGCCTTGCCTGTCGAACCACGCTCTTCAACTTGGGCATAATATTTTGGCGAGAACGCAATCGCAATTCCTGTTGGAACTGGTTTTGTTTCAAATGGTTCAAACACAAAATAATCTTCTTCAAAATTTGCATATAAATCATAGCCTGCATCTTCCGCTTTTTTTGTTGGAATTATTGCAGTTGGTCTAATTTTTGCAAAGTAAATTTCATTGCCATCAATTCTTTCAATCATAACATTTCTCCTTACCTTTTTATTATACCATTTTTTGCTTTTTTGAGCAATTAAACAAGCCCTAAATCTCGTTTTTTTCGATATTTATTAAATTTATTTTCAATAAACAAAAATTAAACTATATCACCAAAGTTCCTTTACAAATAACGAAAATTAAATTATACTTGGTTATGTTTAGGAGAACACTATGTTAGTTTATATTTTATTATTAGGTTTTATATGTTTTGATTTTTGGCTTGAGCATTATCTCACAAAAAAAGGAACTCTCTCAAAAGAAACTAAATTCACAAAATTTTTAAACTTTGTTTTTAAATATAGAGTTTTAACAATTTTCGCCCTTGTCTTTATTAGCACATTTAGAGCGGTTGGTGTTGGCGGAGATACACACAACTACTATGAATTTTATAAAGAATTAAGAGTTACAAGCGAAGATTTCTCTGGCTTTGATATTGGATACGCTTCTTTAAATTATCTATTATCTGCTATTTTAAACCTTGATTTTAGATGTTTATATTTTATAATTTCACTATTCGTAACTGTCTGTTTTGTTGTCTTTGTTAAAAAATTATCTTGCAACCACTTAATGTCTATGTTTTTATATGTTACACTAGGCATTTTCACACAAGGACTCAGCGCTTTGAGACAAATTATCGCTATAGGTTTTATTTTAATTTCCCTCATATTTATTATAGATAAAAAGATTTGGAAAAGTATATTATTTATTGCTATTGCAACCCTTTTCCATTCAAGTGCTATTCTTTGTTTAATTATTATCCCTTTAAGATATATTAAACTTAATCACTGGGTTTTGCTAGGTGCAACCATCATAGTTTGTAGTGCAGCATTTTTAATGCCATATGTATTAAAATTGGTTGAATCAATTATTCCAAGTTTTGACTATTATACAAGATATTATATTGAACACCCAGAATTCTTTCAAAAAACATCTTTATTTAATATTTTATACACTCTCGCAATGATTGCAATTTACACTGTTTTATATCTCGCAAGGTTTAAATGGTTTAAAAATGAACTTGAAGAAGACAAATCATTCACTTTCTTTTTAACTCTTTTCACATTAATTCCTCTTGTTCGTGTCGCTGGTCTAATTGTTGGTTTAGAAGCTCTCTTAAATAGAATTAATATGTATTTCTTTTATTTGTTAATTATATTGATTCCAAGATTTTTACAGTGCTTGAAAAAATACAATCATAGCGGCTGGTTATATGGTCTAGCTTACGCTGGTGCTTTTGCATATATGGTTTTTAATCTCGTGCTACACGACGCATGCGCGGTAGTTCCTTATATTTTCTGGTTTTAGATAATAAAAAAGATAGGTGGTAACCTATCTTTTTATTTTAATAATTTTTCGAGTTCTTTGCATTTTTCTTTTTCCATATCTGGAACTTCCTTGAGTTTATATTCAATGCCAAGTTCTGTGTATTTGTGTTCAGCCATTGAATGATATGGCAAAAGTTCAATTCTTTCAACATTAGGAATATTTTTGGCAAATTCTTTTAGTTTTAAAACGTGTTCTTCGTCATCGTTGATTCCCGGAACAATAACTTGTCTAAGCCAAAGTTTTTTGTTTTTTTGTTTACATTTTTCCAAAAACTCATTAAACCCGTCAATTTTTTTTCCTGTGATAAATTTATATTCTTCGTTTTCTACAGCTTTGATATCTAAAATAACAAGGTCAACAATATCTAAAACTTTGTCATAATCCACACCAACACCCGCTGTGTCTATCGCTGTGTGGACACCATTTTCTTTTAGGAGTTTTATTGTTTCAAACACAAACTCACTTTGAAGAAGCGGTTCACCACCACTAAAGGTAACACCACCCGTCTCTCCATAATAGTTTTTGTATTTGTTATATATCTGCAGAACTTCTTCTTTAGATATTTCTCTCTTTGCACCAGAAGTGGTCCAAGTTTCAGGATTATGACAATATGCGCAACGCAATTTGCAGCCAGCCAAAAATAGAACCAGTCTCATACCTGGTCCGTCAGCAAGCCCCATTGTTTCCATATCTGTTATTTTTCCGTTCATATTTTCCTTATTTAACACTCATATATTGTTTTGTTAAAATGTGATTGATTATATTAAAAGGTCAAAATTATTTGAATAACGAAGCTCTAAAAATTTCAAATCACGAATTTACTAAAGTAAATGACTGTTTTGGAAATTTTTTAGAAACAAAGTTAGTCGAGTAATTTTGACCCTTTTAATTATCTTTTTTCGTGGAATGTTCTAGCAATAACCTCTTCTTGGTGTGCACGGTCAAGTTTGTTGAAGTTAACAGCATAACCTGATACACGGATTGTGAGGTTTGGATATTTCCAAGGATTATTCATAGCGTCAACAAGCAAGTCTCTGTTAAACACGTTAACGTTGATATGTTGAGCACCTTGAGCAAAGTAACCGTCAAGAATTGCAACAAGGTTATTGATTTGTTCTTCTTCATTGTTACCAAGCGCACTTGGAACGATTGAGAATGTATTTGAAATACCGTCTTGACAGCAGTTTTCATATTTGATTTTAGCAACTGAGTTAAGAGATGCAAGAGCACCTGAATGGTCTCTTCCGTGCATTGGGTTTGCACCTGGAGCAAATGCTTCGCCAGCTTTTCTTCCGTCTGGTGTGCTACCAGTTTTTTGACCATACATAACGTTTGATGTGATGGTTAAAAGTGAAAGTGTTGGTTTTGCATTTCTGTAAAGTGGGTGAACATTGATAGCATCAAAGAACTCTTGAACAAGTTCAGCAGCGAGGCTATCAACTCTGTCATCATCATTACCAAATTTTGGGAATTCGCCAACTGTTTCAAAATCAATAGCAATGCCTTGTTCATTTCTAATTGGCTTAACTTTCGCATATTTGATTGCAGAAAGTGAGTCAACCGCTGAAGAGAAACCAGCAATACCAAATGCCATAAGTCTTTCAACAGCTGTATCGTGAAGAGCCATTTGGCTTGCTTCATAGGCATATTTGTCGTGCATAAAGTGAATGATGTTGTTTGCGTCAACATAGATTTTTGCAATCTTTTTAATCATTTCACTATAGTCTCTTCTAACTTTTTCATAAGTTAAAACTTCTTCAGTGTTCTTCTCAAGTCCTTCAACTACAAGTTTGCCACTCTTTTCATCAACACCACCATTGATTGCATAAAGAAGTGATTTTGCAAGGTTGCATCTAGCACCAAAGAATTGCATTTGTTTTCCTTGTTTCATAGCAGAAACACAGCAAGCGATTGCATAGTCGTAGCCATAACCAGGACGCATTGTGTCGTCGCCTTCATATTGAATTGAGTCTGTTTGAATAGAAATTTTAGCGCAATATTTTTTGAAGTTTTCTGGAAGTTTGTTTGACCACAAAACTGTAAGGTTTGGTTCAGCGCTTGGGTTTAAGTTGATGAGTGTATGCAAGAATCTAAATGAGTTCTTTGTAACCAAAGATTTTGATTCGTTAATCATACCAGCAACAGATTCTGTTACCCAAGTTGGGTCGCCAGCAAAGAGTTCATCATAGTCTGGTGTTCTAAGGTGACGAATAAGTCTAAGTTTGATAACATATTGGTCAACAAGTTCCTGTGCTTCTTCTTCTGTAAGTTTGCCTTCTTGGATATCTCTTTCAATATAGATGTCAAAGAATGTTGCATTTCTTCCCATAGAAGTTGCAGCTCCGTTGTTTTCTTTTGCACCTGCAAGGTAACCGAAGTATGCCCATTGCATAGCCTCTCTAGCATTTTGAGCAGGTTTTGAAATATCACAGCCATAAGATGCAGCCATTTGTTTGATTGCCTCTAATGCTCTAATTTGTTCATTAACTTCTTCACGGATTCTAATATCTTCTTCAATATATGTTCCGTCAATGAATTCTGCTGCAAGGTCTTTCTTTTTAAACTCAATAAGTTTATCAATACCATAAAGAGCAATTCTTCTATAGTCACCAATAATACGTCCACGACCATAACCATCAGGAAGACCTGTTAAAAGACCGTTTGAACGCGCTCTTCTAATTGCTGGAGTGTAAGCGTCAAAAACACCGTCGTTATGTGTTTTTCTGTATGTTGTGAAATGTTTATAAACTTCATCATTAAGTTTGTAACCGTGAGCCTCGAGTGCTTTCATAGCAATTTTTGTTCCACCATACATATTAACAATACGTTTAAGAGGAGCATCGGTTTGAAGACCAACAATAACCTCGTTTTCTTTGTCAATATAACCTGGAGCAAATGCATTGATTCCGCTTAAGATATTTGTTTCAACATCCAAACAGCCCCCATTTTTGTTTTCTTCTTCCAAAAGTTTTTCACATTTTGACCAAACTGCTTGAGTTTTTGCAGATGGCTTAGAAAGAAATGAGTCATCTCCTTTATATTCGGTGAAGTTTCTAACAATAAAATTAGCCACATCAATTTCTTCTTTCCAAGAATCACCGTGGAAACCTCTCCATTCATTTTCAAATAAATTATTTTCCATAACTTTTCCCCTTTTCGATATTTTGTATATTCACTTGAACGGTTCTAAACCTTTCCAAGTTATTGTCGTAGTAATTATATTTTTACAAGTATAGGTATTACTGCAAGACATTATATTAGCAAATTCCAAAAAAAAATACAACAATTTTTGACAATTCTTTTAAAATTATTTATTTTCAATAATTATATTATTGACTGTTTATTTCGATTCCACACTACAACCCATTATCTTTGTTAGACATTTTTTGTTAAGTGTGATAATATTAACTCATTATTGGAGAAACCTATGAAAAAAAGACAAATTATTATTTTTGATTTTGATGGCACACTATATTCAGGAAAAGATATGTTTTTAAGGATTCCAGAATTCGTTAACCAAAACAAAAGAAAAATGTTGCCAAATATAACCGACGAACAATATGCTCAAATTGTGAAAGAGAACCCAACTTGGGCAGATGCGTGGTATGGCAACGACCTTGCAAAACACGTTTATATGTTTAAAGACAAATATCCTGAAATGAATATTTCAATTAAAGATTTTTTGGATTGGGAAGCCTCTTGCATTGAACCGGTCACTATCAACAAAAATGAAACCGTTGACCCTATCTTTTTGAAAGATTTATGTAAAAAATATCCTGTTTACATTGTTAGCAATTCTTTATCAAACCACATCAAATTTTATATGAAAGAATTAAACATTTCATATAGTTGGTTTAAGGGTGTTTATAGCAACAAATTTATGCTAAAAGATATGACTAAAAAGCCATATTACACCAAAATTATTGAAAGAGAAAAATGTAAACCAAACGAAGTTTATGTGTTTGGTGATAGCAACAAAAGCGATATCGTTCCAGCCAAAGATTTGGGTATGAACGGCTTTGAAATTCCGTCTGCAACAATGATTCCAGAGATTGTTACAAATGCTTTAAAATAATAAAAACGCCGATTATTCGGCGTTTTCTTTTTGCTTATTTTCTTCTTTTGTTTCGTTTTCAACCTTTTCTTCAAATGTCATTTTTCCAAGTTCATTGCAACGCTCCAAAAGCACCTTTGCAACAGCTTCTCTTGTTTTATATTTCCCTTTTAAAACTGAATAATTAACAGGTTTATCAACCACATAAATTTTTTCATTTTTCTTAAAGTATGTCACATAAATTGGAACATCTTTTCCTCTTCTTAAGCAAGCCTCAGCAAGAAGAACAAAACCCTCGTGGAACCCTTCAAGTTCTGCTAAGTATCCTTTTGTTGACACTTCAGGAAAAATAACAATATTGTCACCGTTTTCAATAGCCTCAACACTTTCTTTTATGGTTGTTTTTAGTCTTCCGTCACGATATGTCGAAATTAAATTCAAGCCACTATAAAACAGGTTTGTGAGAGGACTCGCAATCAAACAAAAGAGCCTTGCTAAAAACAAATTCCAGTGTTTTTTCTCGTGATAATAAACTCTAGTTTGATATTTATACATTTTAATGAGACCCGAATTCATTTCGTGAGCACCCCACATACGAAGTCTTGCCCCTGAATAAATTTCAAGAGACATTGGAGCATCGGTTCCTTCGTGGTTGCTGAGAATAATTGCACCCTCATCAAACTTTTCACCAAGATAAACGAATGTAGGTTTTTTATATCTACATTTCATCATCTTTTTCAGGAGTCTAAAATACCATTTGCGATTATTCTTTTTTTGTTTAGTCTTTTTTTCTTTTGTGTTTCCCATAGCGTATATATTATGACAAAATTCGACATCATTTTTCAACTAAATTAATATGTTTTATAACATTTTGTCTCTTTATTAAACAAAAAAGCAGGGGTGTTCCCTGCTTTTAATTATCTCTTCATTGCTTCTTTATAAAGCTTAATAAAGTCCTCTTTAGTAACATCTTTTGGATTGCCTGGTTTGCAAGGGTCTTCCATTGCCTTGTCAGCAAGCATATCAATATCTTCCATCTTGCAACCATAATCTTTGATTGTTTGAGTAACTTTAACTGATGCAGAAAGTTCTTCAATCATTGAAACAAATTTATCAATTTTTTGTTTCTTTGTCATTCCTTTTGTTTCAACACCAAGTGCTTCCAAAATCTCAGCAAAACGGTCAGCACAAACATCACCATTAAATTTCATAACAACCGGAAGAAGCATTGCGTTTGCAATTCCGTGAGGAGTGTCATAAACCGCGCCAAGTTGGTGAGCCATTGAGTGAACAATTCCAAGACCAACGTTTGAAAAGCCCATACCTGCAATGTATTGAGCATAACTCATCTTTTCAATAGCGTCTTTATCTTTCTTCATAACCGCTTTTGTAAGGTTTGCAAAAATGAGTTTAATTGCTTCCATATGGAACATATCACTCATAAGATTGTGTCCTTTTGTAATATAACCTTCAACAGCGTGTGTGAGTGCATCAAGACCAGTTGCTGCAGCAAGTGATGCAGGCATTGTTTCCATAAGTTCACTGTCAACAATAGCAACAATTGGAAGGTCGTTAGGGTCAACACAAACCATTTTAATTTGTCTTTCTTCATCTGTAATAACATAGTTGATTGTAACTTCAGATGCAGTTCCTGCAGTTGTTGGGAGCGCAATAATTGGCAAGCCTTTGTTTGCTGTGTTTGAAACCCCATTTAATGACTGCATTGTTCTCTTTGGGTTTGTCATTAAAATTGAAACACCTTTTGCAGTGTCCATTGCAGAACCACCACCAACGGTGACAATAACATCTGCCTTGAATTTTTTGCAAGCCGCAACACCCGCCAAAACATTCGCGATTGTTGGGTTTGGCTTAACATCACTATAAACCACATATTTAATGTCCGCAGCGTCTAAAAGTTCAGTAACTTTTCCAGCAACACCACATTTAACAAGCGACTCGTCAGTAACAACGAAAACTTTTTTGAATCCTCTCTTTTGAATTTCTGGAACAAGTTCTGCTCTTGAACCCCTTCCAAAATAAGAAAATTCATTTAAAATAAATCTTGAACTCATAATAATTTCTCCTTTTATAATTCAATTATATATTTTTCCCAAAAAAATGTAAAACATAATCGGTTATTTATCCTGTTGACTTGCATTTCTTCATAATGTATAATGAACTTAACTTTAGGAGGTGCGTAATGAAAGTTATTGATATTAACGCAATTAAAAATGCAAACCTTGGTCAACACAACAAATGCGATTCTGTTGACCCAGCAATTACAACAAAAAATGCCGACGGAAAACAATTTTTGTTTGTTATCGAAAACGAAACAGAATTGAAAAAATATATGGAATTAAAACAACCAGTTTTTGAAGCTTGTAATCAGCTCACAACCCTTGCCAACAACCCTAACAGCACACTCGAACAAAGAACCGCTGCATACAATAAGATTCAAGAAGAGACTGAAAAAATTTCTCAACCACTTCAAGATATGTGTGATGGTGTGGTTGAAAAGGCTTATGGTGTGTTTTGGATTGAATATGATAGATATGCAACACACGAATGTGAATATGTTGCCTCAAGTTTAGAACTCGCAGAGCAAATTGCAAAAACTGCACCTAGAAACAAAAACCAAGCAGCTCCGCACGTGGTTAGTGAAATTCAAACAGAAAAAAACCTTAACCGCGCTCCTGGTGAAGAATAATTTTATTCAACAAAAAAGAACCCTCTTTTTAAGGGGTTCTTTTTATTTTATACGTGATAACCCATTTGATAGGTTTCGTTCATAAGTTCTTTGTTTTTGGCTGCTTCGCCTTTTCCGTTCAAACCAACACCATAAATTGCACCTTTTTCTTCACAACCCTCAAAACAGTCTTTTGTGAGTCCGCGAATTGCATTAAACGTGTTTTCCATAATTTCTTTGTCTTCGTCCCATTGTGATGCAATTAAATAAATTTCCGCTTTAACCTTCAAATAGAACGTAACAAGTCTATCAATAAACACTTTGAGTTGTCCGCTCATTGAATAGAAATAAACCGGTGTGGCAAACACAATAACGTCTGCTTTTAACATCTTTTGTTTAATTTCTTCCATTCCGTCGTTGTAAATGCATTTTCCTGTTTTGCACGCATAACACGCAATACAATAATTAAGTTTATAATCTCTAAGGTTTATAACTTCAACGCTGTTTCCTGCATCTTTTGCACCACGCGCAAACTCATTAGCTAAAACCTCTGAATTTCCACCAACTCTTGGTGTTGAAGAAATCACTATCACATTTTTCATTTGTCTATTCCCCCTTTATTTTGGCTCCACAAAACCAGCCTTGCTCTCTAAGTCTTGAAGTTGAAATCTATATTCTTGTTCAACTTCAGGATATTTAACTTTGTCAACTTTACTCAAAAACATTTCATATGGTCTAACATATCTAAGCCCATTTCCATAAAGTGCGCGATATAAAACCATTTGTTCTTTTGTTTCAGAGTGATAAACAACATCTTCAACCAAATATAAATCGCCTTTAAAATGTTTGTAAATTCTACCTTTAATAACGTCCATAATTTTCTCCTAAACTATTTTGAAAGTTCTGTATAACCTTCAACTGTTGACAAATCTGTCTTTTCATTGTAAATTTCAAGCCCGTGTTTTTCCCTATACTTTTTCCAAATCTTATGTGCTTTGAAGATACCTCTATAAGCAGTCTTGTATGGGATTAATTCCATTTTTTGAATCTCTGGGTTGTTTACTGCAACAAAAAATTTATATGAAAACAAATCGTCTATAGCTGAAATTTTTATCATTCTTCTATTAATTAATGAAGACAATGTTTTCACCCAAACCAAATATTGAATAACCATTGTTTGATGTTCTTTTGTAAGTTCGAGTTTTTTTACACCTGAAAAATCTTCGTCGAGCATTTTTTCTAAATCAGCAGCATACATTGTACCCTTTCCACCAAGGGCATAAAAGTCACTATTTATACTCAAAATAAAACTCGCTTGATTAATTTCTTGTTCCTTGTTGAGTTCAAGCCAAATACCAAAAGCACCGACAATCGCTGTAATGATTGTGATAAGACTCACAAATGTGTCATTTATAACTTCAAAAACAGACATTGTAACAACAGCTATTGAAATCAAAATTATTGAAATAAATGAAACTTTACTAGCATTTCTCATAAAACTCTCCTTTTCCCAAAGAAATTATATCACAACAAAAAATAATCCTCCTACTGAAAATCATAAAAAATATAAACAAATTTATAGAACTTATTTGAAAAATAATTCGACTTATGATACAATCATTAATAGTTAATTTTAAATACTATAAATTATGTTACGTTCCCATAGGTAAAGGGATATACCTTCGACCTCCTAAGTCGACATTACAGGTTCGAGTCCTGTTGGGAACACCAAAAAACCACCTCAAATGAGGTGGCATTTTTTATGTTCTTGCACAACCGTCAACTGACAAAATTTCGCCAGTAACATAAGATGCTTTTTCACTAGCAAGATATACAAACGCGTTTGCAACATCTTCTGGAGTGCCAATTCTACCAAGTGGAATTGTCTTTTTGATTCCTTCCCTCATTGGTTCTGGAAGATTTGCAACCATATCTGTATCGGTTACACCAGGTGCAACTGCGTTAACTCTAATTCCGTCAGCTGCAAGTTCTCTTGCAAGTGATTTTGTGAGACCATTAACAGCAAACTTGCTTGCTGGATATGCACAACCTGCTGCTTGACCATAAATTGAAACCATTGATGAAGTGTTAATAATCACACCGCCACCATTCGCTTTCATAATAGGAGCAACAGCCTTGGTTGCATAGAACACTGCGTTAACATTAAGTTTAATAACATTATCAAAATCATCTGGGTTGTATTCATAAATACTTTCTCTTGCAGAAACACCCGCATTGTTAACCAAGATATCAATTTTTCCATATTTTTTTGCAACCGAATTGATTGCATTTTCAACCTCTGCATAAGTTGTGAGGTTAGGATACATTCCTTCAACTTCATAACCTGCATTTTCTTTTTTTAGTTCTGCAACTGCTTTTTCCGCAGACTCTTTTCTAGAGCCAAACAAAACAACCTTTGCTCCCTCATTTAAATAAGCCTTAACAATAGCGTAACCAATACCTCTTGTTCCGCCAGTTACAACTGCCACTTTATTTTTTAATTCCATTTTATTCCTCCCTAAAATAACTATTGTCATTTTACAACTTATAGTATAGTTTTTTAAAAACAACTCGTCAAATAAGTTTTATTATTTCTAAATAAAAAACCACCCTGTTTTTTAAGGTGGTTTAATTTTTAATCGATATCCATTCTATAATAATTTTTGAGGTAAAGTTTCAAAACATCAATTTGGTCTTGTATCCATTTTCCATTGTCGGTGTCTTTAACTTTGACTCTCTTTTTATAAAGTTCAACGCAGGTAGTTTCTGATTTAAGGTCAAGTTTTCTTTTGATTGCCTCTCTGGTTTTGCAGAATGGGGCGTGTGTTGTAAGGTATAATCCGTGAGAGTTTGACATAAGGGTGTAGCCACCTATTCCTGTGCGTTTGTGATAGGCTTTTGAAAGACCACCATCAATGATAATATGCTTACCATTGCCACTAATTGGACTCTCGCCATCTTTAACCTTAACTGGCATATGCCCGTTGATTATGTGTCTATGAGGACCTTCAATTCCAAACTCCGCAAGAACTTTGTTGCAGAAAGATTCGTCTTTAATAAACTTGTAATAAGGGTTTTTGTTTTCTTTTAATTTCTTGTCACCAAAATAGCTTTCATAAGTGCGCATAACGTCTCTGCCAAAAAGCGGTGAATTTTTTCCACACCAAAGATACCAGATAAAATCAAGTGCATACTTCTCTTTATGTTGATAGGCAAGTCTCACAAGTTCGTCACACTTATCATAAAATGCTTTTCCGCTATATGTTTCGTCACCAATCTTAATTTCAGTAAAATTTCCTTTTTTATCGGTTGGAACACAGCCGTGCATAAGCAAGTTGTTGTTATAAACAAGATACATTCTTCCTTTTCTCATCAGGAACTTAATGTGTTCTTTTAAACGCTTACTTTGCATAAATTCTTGTTTTAAAATATTAATGAGTGACATCTCTTCTTTTGTGAGTTCGTCGTTTTCCAAAAGAATTCGGTCGTCCATATCCCACTCTGGGTGGCGGCGAATTAAAAGATTTTCAACTTTAAACTGCAAAATGGTAATGGCTTTATACATCTTTGATAAAAGTTCATTGTCGTCAAAAGGGTTTGTATCGTTTTCAAAATCTTTAATTTCAAAACCCTCACAAGGGTCGTCTTTATAATTATTGATTGCAAAAGTTTCAAGCGCACGAAGATTGATTCCGTAACCACTCTCTATGATTCCAAGATTTTTGTATCCGCAATTAATTCGAATAACGTTTGCGATGCACGCCATATTTCCAAGTGACGCACCTATCCACAAAACATCGTGGTTGCCCCACTGAATATCAAGTGAGTGATAGGTTGTGAGCCTATCCATAATAAGGTCAGCACCTTTGCCTCTATCAAAAATATCACCAACAATATGCAAGTGGTCAATAGCAAGACGTTGAATTGCTTGAGCAAGTGCAACAATAAAATTGTAACCCTCATTAAGTTCAACAATGCTTGAAAGAATATTTTCATAATAACTTTCTTTGCTTGAGTCTTCTGACATATTGATAAGCTCGTCCATAATATAGACATAGTCTTTTGGAAGAGCTTTTCTAACTTTGCTTCGAGTGTATTTGCTTGAAATTTCTTTTAAAACCTTAACCAAATTAAGAAGAGTTTTTTTATACCAAGAATCAATATCTTTCTCGGTTCTCATAATAATTTTCATACTCTCTTCTGGATAATAAATAAGAGTCAAGAGGTCTTGAATTTCATTTTGAGACATTTGGTTTTTGAACACATTTTCAATTTTTATTCTAATAACGCCAGACGCGTTTTTAAGAATATGAATAAATGTGTCAGCCTCGCCGTGAAGGTCACTCAAAAAATGCTCTGTTCCTTTTGGAAGATTTAATATTGCTTGCAAGTTAATAATTTCTCCAATCGCTTCGTTTGGAGTCTTAAAAAACTTGTTCATTATACTATTATATTTTTCGATTTCCATAAATTCTCCTTTTATGTCTGGTTAAATATTATATCAAAATCACGAAGTTTTGCAATAGCATAATATCGCTTGGTAATACCAAATTTTTATTAATATTATAATTTATATTTTCCAACAATGTCAGTTTTGTGATAAAATGAGTATGAAATACGGAGGTGGAATATGATTTTTGAGGATTTTATTTCTTATAAAACATTCTATTATTTTTTGAAAGATGACTCTTGCTTAGATTTAGGTCTTTTTGAAGACGCCACTCAAGAATATAAAAGTTTCATTGACAATGGATATAAAACTGAAGATTTTTATAAAATTTATGAACCTATAAAAACAGGCACAAAAGATATTGTTTTACTAAAAACTAAATATGGAACATTTGTTTTCCACCTATATTCTAATCACGAATATTCAAAAGAGTTTTTAGAGAAAAACTCAAAAATTAAACCTTGCGCTTTGTTTGGAACACATAGGGTTAGTGAAACCCATCAAATTGGGGTTGCGGAAAAAGGCGAAATTAAAAGATATCTTTATTACGGCGAAGACGAGCATATTTTGGAAGGCGAAAAACAAACCACTTATGAAAAGAAAAACAAACTCAAGTTTGAACTTGATGAAGAAGGTTTTTTCACTGACTCTATCGACGAAGAAATTGTTTATGATTACGCCAGTGATTTTCTTGGATTTGACCGCAGCGAAGATGTTGAGATTTTAGATTTTAAATATTACAAATATAAACCATTTGCTGAAGAGTCTGTTTTTAACACAAATATTGACGAATATGTTATCTACAGAATTCACGAAAACCTTGAAAGACAAAACCTTAATGAAATCACATTCTATTTCACAAAATATTACGACGACGCTATGCTTGATTGCTCTTGTATCTTAAAAGAAGGTGAAGATGTTTATTGCATATTCTCAAAAAATATCAAAAATATAAAAAGTAAAAGTGAATTTAAAAAATTATTCTTCTCTTGTTTAAAAGTTTTAGAAACAGCAGACTTTAGAAAATATAAAAAACCATCACTTTCATATTATTTCCACACACGAATGATGGAAGAATTCCCTTATAATATTTGTATGGGATTGATTGAAAATGAAGACCGTGGAAACATAACTCTTTCTTTAACAAATGTGAATAAGGCTCAAATCTCACAAGATGAAATGACTCAAAATATGATTATTATCAAAGATTTCAAACCAAAGTATTATAAATATGTTCACAAATTTATTTTAAAACAAATGAAAAAGTCTGCTATTTAGCAGACTTTTTTAATTCTTTAAAACAATAAGTGGGACTTCCATTTCTTCAGTAAGAGAAGTGTGATGTCCTTTAAATTTATGGCTTGATGGATTCAAGAGCATAGTTTTGTGTGTATAGGTTCCAATGGCAATATAATCACCCAAAAGATAACACTTGTCGCCTTTTCCACCAAATAAACCTTTTTCTATAAGGTCGCTTGATTTATAGAGAATAAAATCTTCACTATATTTTGAATTAAAGACTTTTTCAAACTCTTGTTTTTTGTCTTCTTTAACTTTAAAACAAGCCGCCCTTGCTTCAAGATATGGATAGATTTCAAGCATATCCATAATTTTCTTGTCTTCATAGAGCGGAATCCAGCCCTCAATATCAACTTGACCGTGGTCGGCTGAAATGATGAAAATTGTGTCTTTGGTTTCTTTATATAAATTTTCAACCAGTTCTGCAATATCCTCTAAAACCGCCTGAGCCTCTGGACTGGTTACACCATAATCGTGCATTGTTGCATCTGGGTCTGGATAATATGCATAAACAAATTGTTTGCCATCTTTCTCGCAAACTTCTTTTATGTAATCACCAAACTCATAGAGACCACTAAATGTGTAATTTCTTTCAGGGTGTTTAACCTTAACGTAAGGTGGCAATACTGTGTTGATTTCGTAGTTTGATTTTGCTTTGTCAAAATAAAATTCGACTTCGTCAAGTGGTGAGTCTGTAATTTCAACAGGTTCACTTGTCCAAGAATCGGTGTTTAAAAAGATGTTTATGTTTCTATTCATTTTGTCAAAATTTAAACTCCAACCAAACCAACCGTGTTCACTTGGAAGTTTGTTTTGCAAAAGAGAGTTTGTGGCGTTGGTTGTTGTTGAAGGAAATGTTGATGTTAAAATATCTTTAACGTTTTTTGTTAAGATGTTGTCGTCAACAAAATTTTGTCTCATTGGGTGAACACCCATTCCATCAAAACAAATAAAGACAATGTTTTTGTAGCCTCTTTCTAATTCTTTTTTTAATGGCTCAATAACCGCATTTTTGTTTGGCGCACCAAGAAACTCGGCAAGGGTTGCAGAAATGTTTAAATTGCTATGTTCAAAATTTGGATAAATAAATTCTTTTTCCATTTTCCACCTCGTAAATCTATTATAACATTTTAACCCAGCCTTGAAAACAAAATTGACAAGTGATTTTTTAAAATAAAAAACGCAAAATTATAGTTGGTTTGTGTAAATTTTGTTTAATTTCACAAAATTTTACATTTTTGTTGTATTTCTTTACAAAATACCTGAGTCCATTCAAAACATATTCTTTGCTAAAATATTTGCTTTATGTTTTTAATTATTATAAAATGAATTAGCAAATAAAAATTATTTAGCACAAGGAGAAATTTATGGAACTTGTTATAATGGCTGCTGGAATGGGTAGCAGATTTGGCGGACTCAAACAACTTGAGCCTATTGATGATAACGGAAATTTTATTATTGACTATTCAATTTATGACGCAATTAGATGCGGTTTTGATAAGGTAGTTTTTATAATTAAAGAAGAACACTACGACGTGTTTAGAAACACTGTTGGAAAGAGAGTTGAAGATAAAGTTGAAACAGTTTATGTTTTTCAAGACAATAAAACTGTTCCTGCTGGTTATAAAATTCCAGAGGAAAGAGTTAAACCACTTGGAACTGGACACGCAATTCTTTGCACAAAAAATGAAGTTAACTCTTCATTTGCTGTTATCAACGCAGACGACTTTTATGGTTATGCAGCATTTAAAGACGCAGCAGAATTTTTGAAGAACAACACAAACGATGACCACTACGCACTTGTTGGTTATAAAGCAAACAATACATTCTGTAATGCAACCTCTGTAAAAAGAGGTGTGTGCTACACAGAAAATAATAACCTCACTGAAATTATTGAATCATCTATAAACAAAAATGAAGACGGCTCTATCACCGCAACACCAATAGATGGGAAGCACGAAGGTAGTTTTGATATTGACCCAAGCACAACTGTTTCAATGAACTTGTTTGCATTTACCAAAAAATTTATGAGTTATCTCGACGATTATTTTGTTGAGTTTTTAAATACAAACAAAGACTCACTTGGCAGCGCAGAATTTTTCTTACCAACAGTAGTAACAAACCTTATAAAAGAAAACAAAGTTCAAGTTGAAGTTTTAAACACTGATGCTGTTTGGTATGGAATGACTTATAAAGAAGATAAAGAAGTTGTTAAGGCTTCAATTAAAAAAGAAGTAGATGCAGGAATTTATCCTAAATCACTTTGGGCTTAAAAAAGAGAGAAATTTTCTCTCTTTTTTTTATTCACAAATATTGTCTAATTCAATAAATGATGTTATACTTGAAACACAAGAGAGGTGTGCTATGGAAAATCAACAACACTTTGAACACTTTGAATTACAATATACACCAAGCAGTGTGCTTAATGCGCTTTTTTCTGCAAACTACACATTGCTTAGAATTTTGAATGAACAAAAACCTTTTGGTTCACCAGAAGACAAGCAAATGGTGTTTGGCGCAGAGGATATTTGGGGAAAAGAACAAAAAATGTATGACTATTGGCTTGATGGAAAGGTTGAGGCATACGCAGAACTAAGAAACAATCTTTTCAAAGAAAGCCGTGGACACATTCCATCACCACAAGACGCGGGTGCACTTTTTGCGCGTAATTCTCAAAAGTTTATTGCTGAATATAACAAAGTGTATGGCACGCAAAAAAAGTTTAGCGATGTTTTTGATAGAAGATATATTATTGATAGAACACTTGCAAATGACCTCGCTAGAAAAGGCGACCCAAACGCAAACCATAGCCAAGAGAAAATTAATCTCTTTGTAATGTATGATGAACTATTAGGTTTCCTTACTGATTATTATGCTGTTGAGGCAGCGAGAGAAGTGGCTGAGGCTCTTGAAGATGACCTTACACCATACGGCTATCGCTCATTTTATTACAACAAACCCAACAATCCTGATGTTATGAAATTTGACTGGAACACATTTGTTGAGATTTCACACTTTGTTGCTGACGCTTATGATAATTCTATTGCAGCACTCAAAGAAATGAACAAAGCAATGGACAATCTTGCTAAACGAATGGAAAAAACTCCAGGGCTCCCAGAATATCAACAAGAACAACAACAATTAATGCAAGACTATTCATTGATGTATACTGAGGCTTTTATTTCTGAACACTTGCTTGACTATCTCGATGAAATTGAACAAAGATTTGTTAATGCAAACAAAACTTATGAAGGTTTTAGCACAAAAATTAGAGACAAAATTTTCAATTTCTTATCAAATCAAACAACTCAACCCCGTGCAAAAGAACTTGAACTTGATACTGTTTATATGCATAAGCACGAGCTTTGCGATATCTTTGATATGGTAAATGGACTCATTGGTGGCGACAAAATGTATAAAGATTTGATTGCTAAATTCCCACGCTGTGAAAGGAAAACTCCAGATTTGTTTGTGGAAAAAACTGAACAATAAAAAAGGTTAGATTTTTATCTAACCTTTTATTTTGTTTCAATAATAATTTCAACTTGATTTTCGCCAAGATTGATTTCTTTTACTTTCTTACCTGTAATAAATGATTTAAAGTCTCCTTCAAATTTTATATTTAAGTTTGTTTTTTGAAGGTTTGTAAGAACAATAATTCTTTCGTTTTCACCAACTCTTTCAAAAATAAACTTTCCGTGTTTTGAATAAAGCACATTGAGTTCGCCGTCTTTTAGTGCTTTAAACTTTCTCACTTTTGTGAGTTTTTCAAACCATTTATAGATATCATTTTTATAGTTGTTCCAATCAAAGCAACCACGAGAACTTCCACAGTCGTTTTTCATACCATACTCGTCGCCATAGAAAATTGAAGGAACACCAGGAAGAGTGAACACAAGAGCAGTTGCAACTTTGTAAAGTGCGGCTGCTTTTTCTTCATCGCCTTCTGTGTGATTGATAAGTTCACTGAAAACTCTGGTTGTGTCGTGAGTTGTTAAAAAGTTCATAAGATTATCACGAACAACTTTTGGATAGTCATTTTCAAGCATACGAAGAGTTGATTCAAGATTAACAGGGTCGCCTGAACGAATATATTCAAGCACTGTTTCTTTGATTGGATAGTTCATAACAGAATTAAGTTCATTTTCTGCAAAATATTTTCTTCTTGTGTCATAACTTTCCTTAATCGCGGCATTTTCCCAAACTTCACCCATAACGACTTTATTTTTTCCATATTTATGAACTCGGTTTGCGATTTTCGCAACGAACCTATCAGTAATTTCATCAACAACGTCAAGACGCACACCCGCTACTCCAAGTTTCATAAACTTGTCGATAACTCCATTGTCGCCAGTGATGTAATCTTGGAAATCGTCACATTCGTGATTGATGCTAGGGAGTGTATCAATTCCCCACCAACTATAATATTTGTCAGGATATTCAATAAAGTTAAACCAGTTATAATATCTTGATTTTGGGCTCTTGTATGCTCCAAGCGTATCAAAATTTCCGTCTTTATTGAAATAAATTGAATCGCTGCCTGTGTGGTTATAAACCCCGTCAATCACAATTTGTATGCCTTGTTTTCCAGCCTCATCAATGAGTTGT
Source organism: Clostridiales bacterium (assembly GCA_015055905.1). Lineage (GTDB taxonomy): Bacteria > Bacillota > Clostridia > Christensenellales > UBA1242 > RGIG1681. Next base: position 48,129 of record SVHI01000002.1, read on the forward strand.
TTAAACTCTTTTTCGGTGCCATACATATCGTCAACCTTCATATAATCTGATGTGTTATATTTATGGTTGCTGTTTGCAAGTTGAATTGGATTGAGATAAATGGTTGTCACACCAAGGTTTTTAAGGTAATCAAGCTTTGATATGATTCCTTTAAAGTTTCCACCAAACACCTCAAGGTTAACATAAATTGGGTCAGTTGTGTTTTTATGCAAACTTCCGCCCCAATCATCTCTCAATATGAGTGGTTTTCTGTTTTTAACCTCGCCCTCTTTGCAGAATCTATCAACAAAGATTTGATAAATGATTCCGCCTTGCAAACAATCGGTGCAGTCATATTCTTTTTCTGTTACAAGTTGAAGAAAGTCGTCGCCTTTGTAGTCTGCAACAAATGACCTTGTGTCAAACGACCTATTGAGATATAAACAATAACCGTCAAACACGAACTGGAAGTTATACCAGAAATGTCCTGACTTATCAAAATCATATTCAAAGAGATAACCACCCTCAACTCTTTCCATTTGAAGATAACTATAGGTTGAATCTTCATCTCTTTTAATCATAAAATAAGCAACGTTTGGTTCTTTTGTGTCGTTATACTCAACAAAGAACTTAACATTATTATTTTTTGAAATAACACCCTTTGGTAATTTAAAAAGCAAAGGGTCATACTTTGCTATTTGAAACATAAACCAAGCCCCCTTTGCTTTATTTTTTTATATTAATTAACATTTTTCTTAAGTTTCCAAATTTTAGTTGCATATTCTTCGATTGCTCTATCTGATGAGAACAAGCCCATTGATGCGATGCAGTGAAGAACCTTTTTGCTCCAATATTCTTGGTCTGAATATTCTTTATCCATTCTTTCATAAGCATCGATATAAGAATCAAAATCAGCCAAGCACATATAAGAGTCTTTATAGTCTGTGTGACCAAGCAAATATCCAACAAGGTCAGCAAATGATTCGCCGCCAATATCAATATTCATTTTATCAACAACACTTCTAACTCTTTCGCTAGCAATGTAATATTCAGTTGCGTTGTAGCCTCTACTCTTGATTCTATCAACATCATCTGCTCTAAGACCAAATTCATAAGAATTTTCGTGACTACATTCGTCAGCAATTTCGATATTAGCACCATCGCAAGTGCACATCATAAGTGAACCATTAAGAACAGCTTTCATATTTCCAGTTCCGCTGGCTTCACGACCTGCAAGTGAAATTTGTTCTGAAACTTCAGTTGCTGGCATCAAGATTTCGGCAAGTGTAACACTATAGTTTTCAAGGAAAACAACTTGCAATTTATCTCTAAGCACTGGGTCAAGGCTGATTTCTTCAGCGAGTTTGTTGATAAGAGTGATAATTCTCTTTGCCATAGCATAACCAGATGCTGCTTTACCAGCAAAAATGAATACTTGTTTTGTTACTGGCATTTCAGGGTTTTCACGAATTTTGTTGCAGAGGTAAATAATTCTCATAACATTCATAAGTTGTCTCTTATATTCGTGAATTCTCTTTGCTTGAACAACAAAACGCCACTCAGGGTTGATGTCTATATTTTGAGCTTTCTTAACATATTCAGCAAGACGTTTTTTGTTTTCAAATTTGATATCGTGAACCTTTCTAAGAACTGCTTTATCATCAAGATAATCGTCAAGTTTTTTCAAAAGTTCAGGTGATTTGTAATAATCTTTTCCAATAAGTGAAACAATGAGTTTATCAAGTGCTGGGTTGCATTCAGCAAGCCATCTTCTGTGAGTGATACCATTTGTGATATTCAAGAATTTATCTGGATAAATCTCAGCGTATGCATTGAAGAGTCTTGTTTTTAAAATATGTGAGTGAATCTTTGAAACACCATTAACTTTGTGTGATGCATAGATAGACAAGTTTGCCATATACACATTGTTTCCGCTAATGATTGACATTGATTCAAGTTTTCTAAAGTCATTTTTGCAATGCTCTGCAAGTTCTGCTCTAAATCTTCTGTCAAGTTCTCTCAAAATCATTGCGATTCTTGGCATATCTTCTTCAATTTCATTTAAATGCAAAACTTCAAGTGCTTCGCTCAAGATTGTATGATTTGTGTAACTAACCACTTGTCTAACAGCATCCCAAGACTCGTCCCAACCAAAACCATATTTATCAATAAGAAGTCTCATAAGCTCTGGCACCAAAAGTGCAGGGTGTGTATCGTTGATATGAATTGCCACAAGTTTTGGAAATTCTGCAAGTGTTCTGTGGTCTTCAAAATAATCTCTCAAGATGTTTTGCATTGCTGCAGAAACTAAGAAATATTCTTGAGCAAGTCTAAGTTCGGTTCCTTGAACTGTTTTATCAGATGGATAAAGAAGTTTGTTTATAAGTTCAATTTTAACACCTTCTCTAACTGATTCAGTAAATTCACCATTATTAAACTTTGTTAAGTTGAATGAGTTTGTTAAGGCTTTAGCCTCCCAAAGACGGAGTGTTGAAACTGTGTTTGAATCATAGCCACTAATAAGCATATCATAAGGCATTGCTTTGACAACCTTTGGTGATTCAATCACATATGAAAGTTTGTTGTTATCATAGTTTTGTTTAACAGTTCCACCAAACAAAACTTCAACAGCTTGGTCTTCTCTAGGGTTGAGCCAAACATTTCCTGTTTCAAGCCAACCATCTGGAGCCTCAATTTGTTTTCCATCAACAAAGATTTGTTTAAACAAACCATATTCGTATTTTAAACAGTGACCAAAACCTGGATAGCCAAGTCTTGAAATTGAGTCAAGATAACAAGCAGCAAGTCTGCCGAGACCACCATTTCCAAGACCTGGGTCCTGTTCAATGTTATAAACATTTTCAATGTTTTTGTTATTTTCTTTAAGAAGAACCTTATAAGTATCTTCGAGTTCCAAGTTCCAAAGATTATTTTTTAACATTCTTCCAAGCAAAAATTCAATAGACATATAGTGAATTGTTTTTCTGTCTTTTGGGTTTTTCTTGTTACATTTTCCAATTCTTTGAAACAAATATTTTTGTGAAATTTCTGCAAGCGCGAAATACAACTGCTCATCAGTTGCTCTTTCAATTGTGGTTGAATAATGTTCGCTTAAATAATTCTGCAAATCTTTTTCTGCAGCAGTTTTTTGAGCTTCAGTTAACATTATAAAATTCTCCTATAAGTTATTATATGCTTCAAGGTATTGTTTAGCTGTTTTGTTCCAGCTGAAGTCAAGTGTCATAACAGTTCTAACTTTTTCAGCCCAACCCTTAGGGTCACGGTAGTCAGCAACTGCTCTTCTAATTGAATATTCAAGGTCACCAACAACAGGGTTTGTGAAAGTGTAACCATTTCCACCACCAAGACAACCAAAGTCTTTGATTGTATCTTTCAAACCGCCAGTTTCTCTAACGATTGGAACAACGCCATAACGGCTTGCAACAAGTTGAGAAAGTCCGCAAGGTTCTGTGAGTGATGGCATAATATAGATGTCAGCACCTGAGTAGATTTTCTTTCCAATCTCTAAACTGAATCCAAGAGAAACGTGAACGTTTTTTGGATATTTGTTGTTAAGATATGTGAAGAAATCAACATATTCTCTGTCACCAGAACCAACACCAACAACTTGGATATCAAGTTCTGTTACGAGTTTTTCAATACAACTTTTTACAAGGTCAAAACCTTTCAAAACATTGATTCTTGAACAGAATGCAATGATTGGTTTGTCAGGGTTAACTTCAAGACCAAACTCTTTTTGCAAAAGTTCTTTATTTTTCTTCTTGCCTTCCATATGGTCAACATCAAAGTTTGTGTAGATAACTTTGTCTGTTGCTGGGTTATAAAAGTCATAGTCAAGACCGTTTAAGATACCAATAAGTTTTCCTGCATTTGCATTAACGATTGAAGAAAGACCATTGCTGTGTTCAACAGTTTTGATTTCTTCAGCATATGTTGGGCTAACTGTGATAACTTTGTCTGCAGTAACAATAGCACCTTTTAAGATGTTTACGTCTCCATCTTGGTCAAGAATTGACCTATACTTTTCGTCAATACCAAGAACGTCGCCCAAGATTTGGCTGCCGTATCTGCCTTGATATTGAATGTTGTGAATATTTAAGATTGTTTTAATTCTTTGATATTCTTCTGGGTATCCAGCAACCTTTAAATATGTTGGGATAAGTGCTGCTTGCCAATCGTTTACGTGAATGATGTCAGGCATAAAGTCGATTATTGGTAAAACATCAATTACACTCTTTGAGAAGAATGCAAATCTTTCTGCATCATCAAAGTAACCATATTCACCGTTTTCACGTTTGAAATATTTTTCGTTGTCGACAAAGTAATATTTAATTCCTTCGTGGTCATATTCGAACACACCACAATATTCCTTTCTCCAAGAAAGAGTAACATAAATATGTCCAAGGAATTTGAAGTCTTTTCTAAAGCAATTTGGAATATTGCTATACAAAGGAATAATTGTTCTAATATCAATGCTTGGGTCTTCTTTTTTAATTTCTTTTGGAAGACTTCCACATACGTCAGCAAGTCCACCTGTTGCACAGAATGGTTGTGCTTCTGATGCTACAAATAAAATTTTCTTTGTAATTGCAACCTTTTTTGTAGTAGTCTTTTTTGTTGTTGTTTTTGTTGTTTTATTCATTTTTTTCTCCATTTTATTTGCCCCCATTTTCCTTTTTTGGTCTACCTCTTGGTCTTTTTGGCTTGTTTGCAAGTTCTGGGTCAATAGGTTTTCTTGGTCTTCCCTTTGGTCTCTTTGGTTTATTTAATTCCTCTGGGTCAACCTCTTTTTTAGGTCTGCCTCTTGGCCTTTTTGGCTTGTTGGCTTTTTCAGGGTCAACTGGTTTTCTTGGTCTTCCCTTTGGTCTCTTTGGTTTATTTAGTTCCTCTGGGTTAACCTCTTTTTTAGGTCTGCCTCTTTGTTTTTTTGTTGGTTTTTCTTCAACCTTAGTTTCAGGTTTTTTTGTTTCAACAGCAGGTGTAGAAACTTTTGTTCGTTTATTTTTATCTTCCAAGATATATTTTTTAAGTTCTTCAATAACTTCTGCCAAATTGAGCATTCCAATAATTTCATTTAAAATCTCAATCACGTTATTGTTAGCGGTTTCAATATCTTGAACCTCAACCTCAACTTCGAGTGTATTTTTTAATTTTGCTTCCGCTTCTTGTTTTGTTTCTGCTTTTGTCACAGGTTTATTTGGTGACAAATCTTCAGGAACAAATTTTTTGTTCATATCATCTTTTGTGAGCAAGTTCTTACCAGCGGTTTTTGCATCAATGATTTTTGAAACGATATTTTTTGCTTCGATTGATGAAGAATTTCTATGTGTTTGCTCTTCTTCTAAAGAATGGAATTTTGAAGTGATTGTCACTGAAAAATCTTTCTTTTTGAAATATACTGCTGAGTTTGGTTCCATTGTAAGTTCAATAGAATTTTCAAAACCGTTACATCTAACAGCATAACTTTCAATAGTTCCGTAATGTCTACCATTTCCACCATAGATTGAAAGGTTTGAGTTGAAAAGTTCTTCATATCTTCCCGCATCAAGACCAATTCTATAATGCTCACGTCTAACTGGTGAGAAGTTTGCAATACAAACAATTGTTTCACCGAGTTTATTTTTTCTTTCAAAAGCAATGATGTTGTTTTCATTATCGTCTGCAGTGAGCCATCTAAAGCCTTCCCAAGAATAGTCAATTTCAAAGAACTCACTATTGTTTTTGTAGATGTGGTTAAGTTCTCTTGTGAAATCGTGCATCTTTTTATGTTTCTCGAAATCAAGAAGCATAAAGTCGATTCCTTTTTCATTGCTCCATTCGTCGAATTGAGCAAATTCATTACCCATAAATGAAAGTTTCTTTCCTGGGTGAGCGAACATATACATTAAGAATGTTCTCATTAAATCAAATCTTTGATTGTAGTCACCATACATTTTGTTTAAAAGAGAACCTTTTCCATAAACAACTTCGTCGTGTGAAATTGGAAGGATAAAGTTTTCAGAGAATGCATAGAACATTGAGAATGTTAACTTATTGTGATTATCTTTTCTAAAGTATGGGTCTAATCTAACATAATCAAGAGTGTCATTCATCCAACCAATATTCCATTTATAGTTAAAACCAAGACCTCCAATATAGTCTGGTTTTGTAACCATTGGCCAAGATGTTGATTCTTCAGCAATCATAAGAGCACTTGGGAATTCTGTTAACACTGCAGAATTGAGTTTTTGCAAGAATGCAATAGCATCAAGGTTCTTGTTGTCACCATTTTCATTTGGTGTCCATTCACCAGGTTTTCTATCATAATCGAGATAAAGCATTGAAGCAACAGCATCAACACGAAGACCATCAACGTGATATTTATCTAAGAAGAACACTGCTGATGAAATCAAGAATGATTGAACTTCGGTTCTACCATAGTCAAAACGGCGAGTTCCCCAAGTGTTGAATTCCATTCTGTCGGTTCCGTGTGCTTCATAAAGATATTCACCGTCCCATTCAATAAGACCGTGTGGGTCTTTTGGGAAATGACCTGGAACCCAATCAATAATAACACCGATATTTAATTCGTGACATTTATTGATAAAATATCTAAAGTCATCAGGTGTTCCAAATCTGCTTGTTACTGCAAAGTAACCTGTTACTTGATAACCCCAACTTCCTTCATATGGATATTCAGTAAGTGGCATACATTCAATGTGTGTGTATCCCATTTCAACAACATAAGGAATGAGTTCGTCTGCAAGTTCCTTGTATGTGTAATAACTTCCATCTTCGTGTCTTTTCCAAGACGAGAAATTAACTTCGTAAACATTCATTGGTTTTTCGAAATGATTTTCTTGAGACTTGGTTTCGTAATATTTTTTGTCTGTCCAATCATAATCATTTAAATCATAAACCTTTGAAGCAGTTCCACCACAAGTTTCACTATGGAAAGCATAAGGGTCAGCTTTGCTCAAAACTCTGCCATCGTTTGTGATGATTTGATATTTGTAGTTTTGGAATTGTTCAACATTTTCAACAAAAACTTCCCAAACATCACTTTCTTCAATTCTGTTTAGTTTATGACAGTCAGGATTCCAACCATTAAAATCACCAACAACACTAATTTCTTTTGCGTTTGGAGCCCAAACCCTGAACCACGCACCACCATTTTCTACGTGACAACCTAAGAGGTTGTATGCGTGATAATATGTTCCTTGTTGGAATAAATAAATTTCCTTTGATTTTTCCATACTCTCTTCCTTATCTGTTTTTATTTTTTATTAATTCTTTTAAATATTCACCATATTGTGAGTCAGCATAATTTGAGTCGAGTTTATAAATCCAGTTGCCTTCGCAAGTTCCTGGAGTGTTGATTCTTGCTTCACTACCTTGGAATAAGATGTCTTGCATTTGAAGAATACACACAACCGAGTTTGTTGAAAGCAAGTTTTCAATAGCAATTTTTGTTACAACATCATTTGGCGTGTCTTTTGAAATGTGGAAATATTCACAGAACTTATTTTTCTTTTCGATATTTTCCAAGAATCCCATAAATGTGTCGTTATCGTGAGTTCCAAGATATGCAACACTGTTCTTTTCATAATCGTGAGGCATATGTGTGCTTTTTGTGTTATAGTCAAATGCAAACTGCATAACTTTCATTCCTGCAAGACCAGTTCTTCTTCTAAGAGCCTTAACAGCATAAGAGATATCACCAAGGTCTTCAAGGATAAGGTTCTTGATTCCGTTTGCATAAAACTCTTCAAAAATATCCATTCCTGGACCTTTTATCCAAACACCATTTTTAACAGTCTTATCGCCATAAGGAACAGCGAAGAATGATTCAAGACCTCTAAAGTGGTCAATTCGAATAAGGTCATAAAGTTTTGAAAGATGTTTGATTCTGTTAACCCACCAATCATAATTAGTTTTCTTCATATAGTCGTAATCATAAAGTGGGTTATTCCAAAGTTGACCATCTGGATTAAAGTAGTCACCAGGAACACCAGAGATATATGTTGGCAAGCCATTTTCATCAAGCATAAAGTTCTTTTTGCTGGCATACATATCCACACTATCCATTGAACAATAGATTGGAACGTCACCAATAATTTTTATACCCTTTGAGTTTGCATAATCTTTAAGTTTCTTCCATTGTGAGAAGAATAAATATTGCAAGAAAATATGATAAATAATTTCTTCGCTGTGGGTTTTGATATACTCAATAGTTTCAGGTGATTCAGGGTCTTTATATTCCTTTGGGAATTTTGTGAAACCAACACCAAGTTCATCTTTCAAAACCATATAGATTGCATAGTCATAAATCCACTTGTCATTTTCTTCAATAAACTTATCGATGTTTGTTGCGTAATAGAGTTTACTAAAACAATAACGAAGAGCTTCCATTTTTCTTTTTTTGTATTCAGGAAAAGAAAGTGACCTGTCTAATTTGAAAAATGATATTTCGTCATCTGATAAGATTTTATCAATGTCAATATAAAGTGGTTCGCCAGCAAAAGCAGACACACTGCTATAAGGTGAGCCCACATCATCAACAATTCCTAATGGCAAAATCTGCCAATACTTCATACCGAGTTCGCTTAAATAATCAACAAACTCATAAGCCTCACGAGAAAAACAACCAAAACCATATTCGTTTGGGAGCGCTGATATTGGTAATAAAATTCCACAACCTCTTTCCATTTTTTCGCCTTTTATCTCATTATTTTTATCATATTTATTTTAACCTATTTTTGTATTTATGTAAAATATTTTTTAACTATTTTTTGTATATTTTTTTATTATTTTTTATACTTTATTATTTTATAATAAACAAGAGAGATAAATAACCAAAAATTGAAATTTTAACCAATAAAAAATAAAGGGCAAAAACCCTTTATTTTTCGTTATTTTACAATGATATTTAAAATCTTTTTTGGAACATAAATAACTTTAACAATGTTTCCAGCAAGATGTTTTGAAATTTCTTCATTTGATTTAGAAACTTCAACAATTTCTTCTTGTGTTGCATCGGCGTTAACTTTAATAACCCCTCTAACCTTTCCATTAACTTGAACTGGGATTTCAATTTCACTTAAAACCAATGCTTTTTCGTCAATTTCAGGCCATTTTGAAGATTCAATATTTTCACCATAACCCATTGTTTCAAATAATTCATTTGCGATGTGTGGAGCAAATGGACTAACAAGAAGAATAAGTTTTTTGTATTCATTATTTGTGAGTTTGTTTACTTTATAAATCTCATTAACCAAAATCATAATTGCTGAAATTGCAGTGTTGAATTTCATATTTTCAATATCACTTGAAACCTTTTTGATTGTTGAGTTCATAATAAATTCAAGGTCTTTTGTTGTTCCGTTTCCAGAAACAATTTCTTGCAAGTTCCAAATTCTATTCAAGAATTTATTACTTGCTTTCATACCTTCTTCACTCCAAGTTGCTTTTTCAGAATATTCACCAATGAAACTCATCCAAACACGAAGTGAGTCAGCACCATATTTATCAACCATAATTCTTGGATCAACACCATTTCCGGCACTTTTACTCATTTTCTTTCCGTCAGCACCCAAAATCAAACCTTGAGAAACACGTTTTTGGAATGGTTCATCAACTGGAACCAAACCAAGGTCATAAAGAACTTTAACCCAGAATCTAGCGTATAAAAGGTGTCTTGTTGTATGTTCATTTCCGCCATTGTAAAGTGCAACTGGAAGCCACGCTTTGAGAGCGTCCATACTTGCAAATTCTTTGTTATTGTGTGGATCACAATATCTTAAGAAATACCAAGATGAACCAGCCCAACCAGGCATTGTGTCTGTTTCTCTTTTTGCATCTGCTCCGCAGCAAGGACATTTTGTGTTAACCCAACTATCAATAACTGAAAGTGGACTTTCGCCATCTTTTGTTGGTTCATAAGATTCAACTTGTGGGAGTGTGATTGGCAAGTTTTCTTCTTTTTCAGGAACCCAACCACAATGAGGACAATTAATCATAGGAATTGGTTCACCCCAATATCTTTGACGAGAAAAAATCCAGTCTCTCATTTTGAAATTGAGTTTCTTTCTAGCAACACCAAGTTTAACAAGTTTATCAGTGATTGCAACTTTTGCTTCTTCAACAGTTAAACCTGTGAATTCAGCAGAGTTCATAAGTTTGATACCTTTTCCAAGATAATCAAATTTTTCAAGTGCTTTTTCACTTACATCGCCTTCAATAACTTGAATTTTTGGAATACCAAACTTGTCAGCAAATTCATAGTCTCTTTGGTCGTGTGTTGGAACAGCCATAACCGCACCAGTTCCGTAACCAGCAAGAACAAAATCACCAATATAAACATCAACTTCTTTTCCGTTTACAGGATTGATTGCTGTGATACCCTCAAGTTTGCAACCTGATTTATCTTTGTTCATTTCAGTTCTATCAAACTCAGATTTTTTAGCAGTTTCTTTTCTATATTTTTCAACTTCTTCCCAGTTAGTGATTTTATCTTTAAGTTCATCAACAAGTTTGTGTTCAGGAGCAATAACCATAAATGTGATACCATAAATGGTTTCAATACAAGTTGTGAAGATTGAGAATTTTCCACCTTGTTTGATTTCAAAATCAACCTCAACACCTTCACTCTTTCCAATCCAGTTAAGTTGTGAAAGTTTGATGTGGTCAAGATAATCTGTTTTTTCAAGGTCATCAGCAAGTCTTTCGCCATATTTTGTCATTTTTAAAACCCATTGAGCTTTTGCTTTTTGAGTTGTTTCAGCGTGACATTGACAACAAGTTCCATCTTCAACTTCTTCGTTAGCAAGAACACCACAGTTTGGACACCAGTTAACAGTTGTTTCTTGTTTTTCAGCAAGACCCTTTTTGAAGAATTGAATAAATTGCCATTGTGTCCATTTGTAATAATCTTCGTCACAAGAATTGATTGTTCTAGACCAATCAAAAGACAAACCAATTTCTTTAATTTGTGTTTGGAATGTTTTAATATTTCTTTCAACAATTTCTTGAGGAAGTTTATGTTCACGAATAGCAGTTCTTTCAGCCTCTAATCCAAAAGCATCGGTTCCAAAAGGAAACAATACATTTTTTCCACAGAGTCTTTCTTTTCTTGCGTATGCATCAATCGCTGTATAACTTCTGCAATGACCAAGGTGCAAACCAATACCACTTGGATAAGGAAACTCAATCAAAATATATCTATTTTCTTTTCCTTCAGCGTGATTTTCAACATTATATGTTTTATTCTTTTCCCAATATTCTTGCCATTTCTTTTCAATATGTTTTGGCTCATACTTATTCATAGTTAAAACCTCGTTTAGTTAAAATATGTATTATAATATCACTAAAATAAGATTTTAACAATAAATTTTGAGAATAATCTCATTATTTTTCTCTTTTTATAATAACTCCTTTTGTCGCGTTATATTTATTTTCTCTAATCTTTCTAGTTTCGACTAGTTCACCTTTCTCATTATAAAAATTTAAATATCCCCTTGAATAATAACCATCTTTTGAAAAACTCAATCTTTTTTCTTCACCAATATTTAAATCAATCACACCAAATCTCTCATAATCTGTTTCAATAACATCTTTTTCAGCTTTAATAATTCCAACCTTTTCACTGTGTCTAGTGATTTTAAATTTATTCTTTTTTCCAAAAATTTTAACTTTACATAAATCATTTTCGTAACTGGTTGTGAAGATAATTTGACCACCACTATTGTTTCTAATTTTTAAATCACTCGACCCTGTGCTCACCATAGCATCAAAACTAGGCTCAATATATGACACTGGCAAACTATGTGAATTTGATTCAATAATTTCAAGGCCTGCGAGTAAACACGCATTATAAAGTGTTGTGCTAACTTGACAAACTCCTCCTCCAAAATCTTCAACAAATGTTCCATTTGAAATTATCTTTGCTTTTTGATATCCATTTTCCTCATTTCTTTTCCCTGTTGTTTGATTAAAACTCAAAACTTCACCTTCGTTTAAAACCAAGCCATCAAACTGACTAAGTGCTACTTTTATATTGTTTTTACGCTGAGGTGAACTAGTTTCAAAATTTGTTGTAAACGAACTTTTTTCTTTAAATAAATCTCTTGCTGAATTTGTGTTTTTATAATCTTTAATCTTTAGATTAATTTTTATGTTTGTTTCTTTATTTTTAATTTGCTCATAAATTTCATTATAAAAATTTTCTCTATCAACAAAATTTCCTTTTTTGCCTTCTTTGAAACTTATCTCACATTTATTTTTTAACACAAAAACTTCGTCTGGTTTTTCACTTACTCCAAAATTTATATTTAACTTTTCTAAAATCAAATCAACTTCTGGAAAGACATATTTTAAAATTTCATCTTTTTGAAAATTTAATTTCTCTAATCTTTTTAATGTTTCAACTGAATGATAATTTTTTATTTGAACATCTGTTAAATTAAGTTCAAAATCACTGCTTTTAAATTTATAAATTTTATCACAATATGAAACTTCATACTCATAATTATTTAAGTTAGACGCTGTCGCTATTTTTAAATTTGGAGTCATATAATTTATTACAGCAACAAAAAAGAGTATGAACAAATTTTTTATAATTTTCATACTCTTATTATGTTTTTTTATTTTATAAATTATTATGTTTTAAGCAAAACTTAAAAACTAATATATTAAGCATTGTAAAACTTAATAAAATCAACAATTCCATTAGTCTTCAATATAGAATCCACGTTTTGAATTTATCAACTTATTTGCAACTAAAAGCAATTCTTTTTTGTTGTTTTTCTTTGGGTTAAGTGCAGCCCATAATAACAATTTATCTAAAAGAGTGTCAATGTTTTCAATGTTGATTTTTGGATAATTTTTGATAATATCGTCACCTTTTATCGCAAGGTCTCTAAGTTCAAATGGAGCCTTCTCTTTAAGCATTTCATTATAAATTTTTCTCAAAATTTCGGCAGACTTATTTTTCTTTCCGTAACCTGTTGTTTCATTATAAATTATAGTTTTAATTTCAATGATATTTTCAATAACTTCTTTATTTTCGAAAATGAAAGTCTTAACAGCTTTTTTTGATGCAAAACCAAATCTATTGAAATCATATCCGTGAATAGTTTTGATAACGTTTTCAATAATTTTGTTAGAGTAACCAAGACCATTTAAACCAAGGTTGTTTTTAACAATAACACCAACAAATTCTTTAGAACCAAACATTGTTTTTCTTTCTTCTAAAGTTTTAACTTTAGCTGAATCGTGAAGAAGAACCGCAAGTCTAATTTTTGGTGAGGCATTTTTTAAACAATTCAAAATATGTTCATAAATTTTCTCACCTTTTTTATCAACAACTTCAGTCTTTTTCATATCGCCCATTGTTGGTAAAATTTCATTCCAAATATCAAGTTCACCAATCAAAACCATTGCTCTAAAGTGAGCATCTTTTGTATATAACAAATCAGGATAAATTTGGTCAGCAGTAAGCAATTTTTCAAATTCGTTTTTAAGTCTATATTTTGACATATAACAAACTTTGTAAGCATTTTGTTTTGCATAGAACCATTCTTCTTCAGGAATATCAAGACCAAGAGAACAAGCAAATCTAATAAGTCTCAAAATTCTTTCAGGGTCATCATTGAAAACAATTTTTGGAACCTTAACAGTTGTTATTTTTCTATCTTTAACATCTTGAAGTCCGCCAAGAGGGTCAATATAAGACGCATTTTCAATATCATAATAAATAGCATTAATTTTAAAATCACGACGCTTTGCATCTTCTTCTAAACTCTTAATAAACTCAACCCTGTTTGGTGTGTGAGATTCATCTTCATAAATCTCTCTTCTAAATGTCGCAAACTCATATCTACGCTTTCCCAAAATAACCATAACACCCAAACTTTCATTGAGTGACTCAACTTTAAAGTTTGTGTCAGCAAGCATTTTTCTTAATTCTTTTGGTGTAACAGCAGAACAAAGGTCGATATCATCACGAATCAAACTATTGATTCCTAAATAAGAATCACGAACATATCCACCAACGATATAGAGTTCTTTTCCGTTGATAGCAAAAATATGAGAAAGTTCTTTTAATTCAGCAGGAATTTTTATCATAATAATCTTTCACCCCATTTTATTTCACATTAATATTATCACAATTTATTTTATTACTCAAACATATTTCGTTTATTAAAATTATTTTTTATAAATTTTTAGTATATTTTTTACTAATTTATAAAAACTAAGAATATGAAAAAAATATTTTCTATTTTTGTGGTTCTATTAATATTTTTAACTTCTGGTTGTTCAAAAACAACAAATGTTTCAAATGCCACAAATTTAGAAGATGTAGTGGCTTATGAACTTGAACAGATTAATAGCACTCAAAATCTTGATGACGAAACACTAAAATCTTTGTCGGTAATAATTAGAACAAACACTATTTTAAATAATGATTTTCAAGATAAAAATTATAACCCTTCTCAAAGGTATAAAGATATCGTAAATGAAACTAAAAATCAAACATTAAAAATCAATGAAAATGCTGAATTTATCGATATTTCAACTCAAGATTATGAATGGAAAAAATCAATCAAAAAAGATAAACTTTTGGAGTTCGCTTATTTAAACAATATTTCTCTTTCTAACTTATCTAATATTGAGCCAATTTACAAAGAAGAAAAAATTGAAAAAATAAACATTGCTGGAAATAGTTTTGATTATAAAGAACTAGCAGAAAATTTTGATTTAGAGTCAAATGATATAATAAATATAGAAACAACAAACAAAGAAGTTGTTATTTATGGTAAAAATAAAGGTTTTCATAATAAGTTTGATTATGATGAATCAAAAAATTTATCTAAGCAAGGAAAAAATTATAAAGAAATATTAAATAATTTATACCCTAATTTTGAAATAAATTAATAAATGTTAAAAACTTTTAATAACTTTAATAAAAAACAAATAATATTAAGAAATTATTAACCATTAAAAACCTTATTTTAAAGGGTTTAAGTGACTTATTAACATATTAACAAACTATATTATTACTATTATTCTTAAATAATTTATTTATCTTGTTGAGAAAACTCGAGAAAAAAATAAATAAAAAAACCTCTTAAGAACTAAGAGGTTAAATTTTATCCTGCAGAAGAAATTTCAAATTGACTGTTATAAAGATTTGCATAGAATCCCTTTTTCTTTAAAAGTTCTGCGTGAGTTCCCTGTTCGATTATTTGTCCTTTATTCATAACGAGAATAACATCTGCAGAAGTGATTGTTGATAATCTATGCGCAACAACAAAACTTGTTCTTCCCTTCATAATATTATCAAATGCCTGTTGAACTTGTTTTTCTGTTCTTGTGTCAATATTGCTGGTTGCTTCATCAAGAATAAGCATTGGAGGTTTTAAAAGCATTACCCTAGCAATACATATTAATTGTTTTTCACCTTGTGAGAGATTGCTTCCGCCTTCAATAATTTCTGTGTCATATTTATTTGGAAGTTTCTCGATATATTCGTGAATCCCAGCAAGTTTCGCAGCCTCAATAATATCATCAAGTGGTGCATTTGGGTTTCCATAAGCGATATTTTCACGAATTGTTGAGTTAAATAACCAGGTATCCTGAAGAACCATACCATATTTATTTCTCAAACTCTTTCTAGAAATTTCTTTAATAGGTGTATCACTAACAGTGATATAACCTGAGTTTACATCATAGAAACGCATCAATAAGTTAATTAAGGTCGATTTTCCACAACCAGTTGGACCTACAATAGCAATTTTTTGACCTTGTTTTACACTAAGGTTAAAGTTTTGAATAAGTTGTGTTTTTGGAACATAAGAGAAATTAACGTTTCTAAGTTCAATTTCACCAGTGCAGTTTAAAAGGTCTGGTAACATTTCGTCACTTGGTTCGTCTTTTTCTTCTAATATTTCAAACACACGGTTTGCTGCAGCAAAAGATGCTTGAATATCACTAATTTGTTCACTAATATCAGCAAATGGTTCACCAAAACTATTTGCATAAGATAGGAATGTTGTAATGATACCAACCTGAATCTCCCCTGTTAATGCCAGGGCGCAACCAACTAAACCAACTGAACCATAAACAATACCATTTATAAATCTTGTTGTTGGTGCTGTAAGTGTGCTATAGAAAAGTGATTTTGTTGAAATTTTTGTAAAATCTTCGTTAATGGCTTTAAATGTTTCAATACTCTTATCTTCGTGGTTAAATGCTTTAACAATTCTTTCGCCACCAATATATTCTTCAAGATAACCAGAAATGTCACCTTGTTTTTCAATTTCTTTTTGAACGTATTTTTTTGATTTTTTAACAATTATATAAGAAATAATTAAACTCATTGGAGTTAAGATAACAATAACGATTGAGAGTTTAATGTTTAATACAAACATCGCAACAAGTGTTCCAATAATTGTTGTTATACCAGAAAGTGCGGTTGCTAAACTTTGTAAAAATCCATCGGTCATAACATCAATATCATTAACCATTCTTGAAATTAAGTCACCGTGTGATGAGTTATCAATGAAACTGATTGGAACTTTTTGGAGTTTTTCGAAAAGTAAGTCTCTAATTTTATAAGTTCCTTTATAGTTAAATTTAGCAAGACAAACTTGTTGTGAGAAGTTTGTTAAAAACGAGACGACAGATAAAATGGCTATTATACCCATATTTTTATAGAGTTCTGTAAAGTTAACATTACCCTGTGAAATAATACAGTTGATACTATAACCTGTGTAAACAGGAATTAAAATTATAGTTAAGGTATAAATAATATCTAAAAGTAAAGCTAAATAGAAATACCATCTATAATCTTTAGCATAGGTAAAAACCTTCTTTAAAACCAAGAAGGAATTTTTTCTTTTTGAATATTTTTGTTTAAATTTTGAAACGTGTTTTTCACGCATTTCATTAGAAGACAATCTTTTGTAATTTTCCATTATTTTGTCTCCTTTTTATTTTGTGAATAATGAATTTCTTGATAAATTTGACATCTTTCCAAAAGTTCAGTATGTGTTCCAATATCAATAATATTACCATTATTAACAACAATAATTTTGTTAGCGTCACGAATGGAGTTTGTTCTTTGAGTTACAATAAAAACAGTGCTTTCAGTTAAATTGTTTCTAATTGATTTTCTTAATTTTGCATCAGTTGCAAAGTCAAGAGCACTTGAAGAATCGTCTAAAATAATAATATGAGGATTTCCAATCAAACCTCTTGCAATGGTAAGTCTTTGGCGTTGACCACCTGAGAAGTTTTTTCCGCCCTTGTTTACTTTGTGTTCCAAGAAATCTGGATATTCTTTAACAAAATCATAAGCTTGAGCAATTTTTAAAGCCTTAATAATTTCTTCATCGGTTGCGTCTTGTTTTCTCCAACACATATTTGAACGGATTGTTCCTTCGAATAATGTTGGGTTTTGAGGAACTAAACCAATAATATTTCTAAGGTCTTCGATATTATATTTTTTAATATTTACGTCATTAACCAAAATTTCACCAGATGTAACATCATAGAATCTTGGAATAAGGTTTATAATTGAACTTTTACCACTTCCCGTTCCACCGATAATACCAATAATTTCGCCTGGTTCGGCTTTAAATGAAAGGTCTGTTACAGCATTTTTTACACTTGAGTATGAGAAATTAACATCTTTAAATTCAACCTTTCCAAGATTAATATCATCAAAATCAACTTTTGTTGGGTTTGATGGGTTTTTAATTGAATTTTTTACAGTCATTAATTCATTAATTCTAACAGCAGAAGCATTCATTCTTGTAATGATTGTGATAAGGTTTGCAAGAGTTACAATACAAACAGAAATTGTTCCAAAGTAGTCAATAAAAGCAATGAGTTTACCTTGTGAAAGTCCACCAACATTAACTTCAATACCACCAAAATAGAATAACAATAAAACGGCAAGGTTAACAACCATCGAAATTAGTGGTGATAAAGCACTATTCCACTCACCGTGTTTTATTTGAGTTGAAATTAAATCATAGTTAGCATTTTTAAATTTTTCAGTTTCATAGTTTTGTTTATTAAATGCCCTAACTACCCTAACACCTGTTAAATTTTCACGAGTAACATTTGTTGTTTTATCAAGTTTTGTTTTAATGGTTAAAAGTAAAGGTTTTAGCTTTGACATAACTTTCCAAACAATCAAAACTAAAAGTGGAATAATTACAACAAACACAAGACTGAGTTTAATATTGATAAACAGAGACATTATAAGTGAACCAATAATTAAAACAGGTGCACGCATAATTACTCTTAAAATTGAGCCAAGACCCACTTGAATATTTCTAACGTCATTAACACTTCTATTTAAAAGAGTTGTGGTTGAAAATTTATCCAGTTCGGAGTGTGATAAATCGTTTATATGTTCAAAAATATCATTTCTAATATCTTTTCCAGCACCACGAGATGCAATGGCAGCACATTTTTGACCTATTATAGCAAAGATAATACCAATAATATTTAAGGCTAAAATCAAAATTCCATTTCTAATAATATACCCAACGTCGTTATGAGCGATACCAATGTCAATAATTTTTGCCATAATGTAAGGAACAAAAAGTTCAGATAAAGTTTCTACACCTTTACAAAATGGAGCAAAAAAAGACTGAGTTTTATATTTTCTCAGGTATCCAAAATAATTAAATTCCTTTTTAACTTTATTTTTCATATTGTCTTAAACCATTGTAATTTTTTATTATTTCGTGTATAATTAATACTAGTATTTAATTTATTATAATGTAAAAGAAAAATTCAGTCAAACAAAAGGAGTGGATTATTTTGGTTGAAAACGAGATTAAAGAAGAAAAAAAATCCGCAAAATTACCAAAAAACTACGAAAAATTCATTAAAAAAATAAGATTTACTAGAAAAAAAGTAAAAAAACAACTTAACAATAAAGAAAAGAAAAATACAAAAAGAATTGTTAAGTGTAACAAAAAAATCTTATCCCGAAAAGAAAAAGGAAAAGACATTTATTTAAAGATTAATGAATTTAACACCAACGGAAAAAAGACAGTAGTTTATTTTATTGATTCTTATTATCCAATTATTGATGGTGTTGTTTCGGTTCTTGATAATTATGCGACATATATGTCAGAATATTACAATGTTGTTGTGTGTTGTCCAAAACATAAAAACAAAACTTATGTGAGTGACAAATATTTTGTGTTAGGAGCAAACTCACTTTATTTCAAAGCTCAAGGTTATGATTATGCCTTGCCAGTGTTTGATGCAACATTTAATTATTATATTTCATTATTAAAAATTGACTTAATTCATATTAATGCACCATTTAATATGGGTAATTTTGGTTTGGAACTTGCTAAGCGTAGAAATATTCCAAGCATAACAACATTCCACAGTCAATTTAGACAAGATTTTTATAAAGCCACAAACAGTGAACTTTTGTCTATAATTCTCTCAGGAATGATTATGAATGTTTATCAAAATTCAACAACAACCATTACAATGAATGAGTTTGCTGCTGGAATTATGAGAAGTTATGGTTTGAAGAGAAAAAAAATTGAAATAGTTCCAAATGCTACAAGTTTGGTTTATAAAGATTTTGATGAAACATTAGAAAATAGTATTTTAAATAAACATAAAATTGATAAAAATAAATTTAATTTAATTTTTATTGGAAGGTTTGTTAAAGTTAAAAATATTGATTTTATTTTAGAATGTATAAAAGAATTAAGAAAAACTCACAAAGATTTTTCTATGATTTTTGTAGGTTATGGTCCAGAAGAAAACGCTATGAAAAAATACTGTGCCGAGAATGGGTTAGTTAATAATGTTATTTTTACTGGAAAGATTTTAAATGAAGATGAAAAGGCAATTATTATAAAAAATAGTAACTTATTAGTCTTTCCATCAACTTATGACACAGATGGTATTATTAAAATTGAATGTGCTTGTTATTCAGTTCCAACAATTTGTTTTGAAAACACAGGTGTTTCTTCAGGTTTTGTAAATAACGAGACTGCCTTTATAACAAAAAATAATAAAGAAGAATTCGTTGAGAAATTAAGATTTATTTTAGATAATCCAGACATTGCAAAACAAATAGGGGATAATGCTAGAAAAGAAACATATATCACTTGGAAAGATGTTGGAAAAAAACTTAAGGTTATTTATGATAGATTGTTAAATACCAAAAATCTTAAAAATGCCAAGAAAAATAAAGATAAAACCACTAAAAAAACAAAGATTTAATTTAGAAAACTTCGAAAATTTATAAAAGGTTCGATTTCCTAAAAAAATCGCAAAAAAATTAATAAAATAATATAAAATTATATAAAAAATATAGTTTTTTAATAAATATCCGTTAAATAGGGCAGTGAAAATTGCATCAACAGATATGATAAAACACTCAAAAATTGATTCTCTTAAAGATAAATTCTTGGGTGTTTTTTTGTTTGTTTCGAAAATATAAATTACACCTAGTGTTATTAAAAAAATTCCATTTATCAAATTACAAATTTCTTTATCAAAATAACTCATAATTGTTTTTGATAAAAGTAGTGGTATTAAAAAAAGAATAGTTGATAGGGTAGAGATGAATATTATGGTTGATAGTTTAATTTTGTTTTCTCTCATTCCATAAGAAATTCCAAAAGAAAGAGCGTCAATATTTACGCAAAGTAAGATTATAATGAATGACAACATAGTTTATTTTATGATAAATTTGCTTGTATTGTTTGCAATTAGCGAAAAATATATTATAATTAGAATGATAAAAACTAGAATAGGGGGACATAATGGGAAGAATTATTGCATTTGCAAATCAAAAGGGTGGTGTTGGAAAGACAACAACCTGTGTTAATATGGCATCTTATATGGCTTTAATGGGGAAAAGAGTTCTTTTAATAGACCTTGACCCTCAAGGAAATGCGACAAGTAACCTTGGTTTTTCAAAAGATGGCAAATACAATTCAATTTATCAAGCAATGAGTCAAGAAAAGAATGTAAAAGACTGCATTTATAGCACAAATATCCCAGGACTTGAGATTATTCCATCAAATATAGACCTTGCAGGTATCGAAGTTGAGCTTGTTTATATGACTCAAAGAGAGTATGTAATTAAGAAAATATTTGATGAAATTAAGAATAATTATGATTTCATAACTATTGATTGTCCACCATCACTTGGGCTTTTAACAATTAATGCTTTTACTGGTTCAGATGCTGTAATTATTCCAATTCAATGTGAATTTTTTGCACTCGAAGGTCTTAGTCAATTAATGAACACAATTAGGCTTGTAAAAAAGAAACTTAATTCAAATATTTCGATTGATGGTGTTGTTTTAACAATGAGAGATTCTCGTAGTAATCTTGGAAAACAAGTTGCTGAAGAAATTAAGAAGTTTTTTGCTGGAACAGTTTTTGAAACAACAATTCCTAGAAATGTTAGACTTGCTGAGTCTCCAAGTTATGGAGAACCAATTTATATATATGATAAGAATTGTGTTGGTGCAAAAGCTTATAAAAATTTGACCGAAGAGTATTTTTTAAAAAATGATATTAATTTTAAGGTTTTAAACTAAGGAGTTTTATATGAAAAGAGGACTAGGAAGAGGTTTAGATTCGTTATTTGGTGAATATTCAGCAGAAGAACCTGCTGAAGTTAAAGAAAAAGTGGTTGAAAAGGTTGAAAAAGTTGTTGTTAATGAACCAAAAGAGATAGATATTGGTTTAATTGATAGAAATCCAGACCAACCTAGAAAGATTTTTGAAGAAACAGCATTGCAAGAACTTGCAGATTCAATTAAGAATCACGGTGTAATTCAACCAATTATTGTTAAAGAGAATGAGGGAAGATATGTTATTATTGCAGGTGAAAGAAGATGGAGAGCATCAAGACTTGCTGGAATAAAAACAATCCCTTGTGTTGTAAAAAATTACACAGAGCGTGAAATTAGTGAAATTGCAATTATTGAAAACCTTCAAAGAGAAGATTTAAACCCAATAGAATCAGCAAAAGCAATTAGAAACCTTATTAATCAATATGATTTAACTCAAGATGAAGTTGCTGATAAAATTGGAAAGAGTAGACCTGCTGTTGCTAACACATTAAGACTTTTGGCATTGCCAGAGAATATTATTTCATTAGTTGAGAATAATAAAATCACTGCAGGACACGCAAGAGCACTTCTTGCTGTAGATGATTCAGCTAAACAAAAAGAAATAGCACTTTCTATTATTGAAAACGATTTAACTGTTCGTGATGTTGAAAATTTAATCAAAGCACTCAATAAACCAGTTGTTGAAAAACAAGTTAAGGTTCAAAGTTTAGAATTGAAAGATTTTTCAGAACAAATTAAAAGAGTTCTTTCAACAAAGGTTGAAATTAAGGGCGATGATAATAAAGGAAAGATTGTTATCAATTATTATTCAAAAGATGATTTAAATAGAATTTATGATATATTAAACAAGCGTTAAACATCGCTTGTTTTTTATTTTGTTTCACGTGAAACAAAAATATAAAATAAATATCAAATAAATAATAGAAAAATAAAAATAAATGTTTCACGTGAAACATTTATTAATTTAGAATGGTGGTTTATTGTTTCACGTGAAACAACTGTGTTGTTTAACAATATAATTAGATTCTATTAGGTTTAATAAAAATAGTAGGGTAGTTTTAATAAATAAAAAAAGATGTTTCACGTGAAACATCTTTTTGTTTAACCAAATATTGAATAGATGATATCTTCATAGTTTAGCAGGTTGTTTAGTATTCCATTGATTTGTCCATATAACATTCGACCAAAGAATGAACCATTGATATAGTTTTCAATGCTTGTCATAAATTCGAATGGACTAAGAAGGTTTAAAACAAAGCAGATAATAATTAATGTTAAAAATGCTTTTCCAATACTATAAACTACACCTAAGATATTATCTACAACCTTAACAAAACCGTTTTCTCTAAGTTTGTTAATGAGAAGTTTAAATAAGAATAAAATTAAATAGATAAGACCAACACAAACAGCAAATGCAATTATCTTTGTATAGAATGATGCGTATGATGAAGCAACAATGTCACCGAGACTTCTAGAAGTTAAACCAGATTCGTGAAGAGTTGTGTAAAGTGAAGGTTTATTAATGAATAATCTAAACATAAGTCTAGGAATACCAGAAATACTGCTTTCTGCAAGAGTTAACTTAATGAAAGGTGATAAAGATTCTTTTGATAAAGAAAGCAAGTTAACTGAAAAGTCTGGATTTTGAGCAACAAGGTCTTCTAAGTGTGACTCAAATAAGGCTTGTTCTAGTCCAAATATACTATTTAAAAGTGATGCGATTGGTCCACTTAAGAAGAATGCAATCACTAATATTATTCCAAAAGAAAAGTTTGATAAAACGGAAGTCATAAAACCACGTTTTACGCCAATAATTATAAATATGACTAAAAATAAAATAAGTCCTAAGTCTAACCAGTTCATAAAGCCCCCTAACAACTATATTATATTATATATTAAAAGATTAGTCTAATTATTTAACCAAAAATTATAATAAAAAATATACATATTATACAAAATGTGTATAAATAAATTAATAAAAGGATTGATATATTTCATATAAATTGATATAATTAACAATGTATTATAATGGAGGTAATATGAACGAATCAGAGAAAAAAAATCGTGAGACACGAATTAAACAACAAAAGCAATCTTTCTTTAAAAAATTGATTCTTTGTATAACTGCAATTTTATTAATAACATTGATATTTACTGTTGTTAACAGAAATTCTCAAGGAACAGAAATTGACCTTAATACATTTGAACAAAAGTTAGATGCTGGTCAAATAAAAGAAATTAACCTTAATGAAGAAAGAATACAAATATATTATTTAGATGGCGAACCTCATTGGATGTATTCAAGAGACAGTGTTGAAGATAAAGTTTTAGAACTTTATTATGAAAACAAAAACAATGGTTTAGCAGTTCCAAAACTTGTTTCTGGAACAACCACAACTGTTTCTATTTGGAATATTCTTTATCCTATATTAATGGTTGTTGGATTTGGTTTTATCTTAATGCTTTTGCTTAGACAAGTTAAGGGTGAAAATAACAAAAGTTTTGAATTTGTTAAGAGCAGAGCACGTGTAATGCCAAGTAAAACCAAGTTTTCGGACGTTGCTGGTGAAGATGAAGAAAAAGCCGAACTTGAAGATGTTGTAGACTTTTTAAAGAACCCACAAAAATATATCGACCTTGGAGCAAAAATTCCTAAAGGTGTATTACTTGTAGGTCCTCCAGGAACAGGTAAAACCTTACTTGCTCGTGCGGTTGCTGGTGAAGCAGGTGTTCCATTCTTTACAATAAGCGGTTCTGACTTTATGGAATTGTTTGTTGGTGTAGGTGCATCAAGAGTTAGAGATTTATTTGAAAACGCCAAGAAAGCAAAACCAAGCATTATCTTTATTGATGAAATTGATGCTGTTGGCCGTCAACGTGGTGCTGGTCTTGGTGGTGGAAATGATGAAAGAGAACAAACTCTTAACCAATTATTAGTTCAAATGGATGGTTTCGAAGCAAATGAAGGCGTTATTGTAATGGCTGCAACAAACCGTGTTGATATTCTTGACCCAGCGCTCCTTAGACCTGGTAGATTTGATAGAAGAGTTAACATAAACATTCCTGATATTAAAGGAAGAGAAGAAATTCTTAAAGTTCACGCTAAAAACAAACCTTTATCTAAAGATGTAGATTTAAAAACTATTGCAAGAATAACTTCAGGATTTACTGGTGCTGAGATTGAAAACCTTTTAAATGAGGCAGCAATCTTGACAGCAAAAGAAAACAGAAAAGAAATCACTGAAGAAGATATTCAAAAATCAATGATGAAAGTAACCCTTGGACCACAAAAGAAGAGTAGGGTTATTGATGAAAAAGAAAAATATAACACAGCTATTCACGAATCAGGACACGCTCTTATGCATAAGCTTGCAAAAGAAAAGACTCCTGTTCAAGAAGTTTCTATTATTCCACGTGGTGGTGCTGGTGGATATACATTATCTGCTGATGATGACCACTTGTTATACTACAAAGAAACACTTTATTGTAAAATTCAATCACTCCTTGGTGGTATTGTTGCTGAAAAACTTTTTGTTGGAGATATTTCAACTGGTGCATCAAGTGATTTGAAGCGTGCAACAAGCATCGCTAAACGTATGGTTACCGAATGGGGTATGAGTGATGAAATGGGTATGGTTTATTCAGGAAGTGATGGAGATATCTTTGTTGGAAAGAACTATCAAGAAAGAATGCCATATAGTGAAGCTCAAGCCGCTAGAATTGACGAAGAAGTTAAAAAGATTATTGATAAATGTCAAAAAGATACTGAAAAGTTATTAAATAATAACAAAAAGAAACTTTTAACAATGGCTAATGTATTGATTGAGAAAGAAACAATCTATGCAGAAGAAGTTGATATGATTTTAGCTGGTAAGTCTAAAGAAGAAATTATCGAGTATATTGATAATAAAGACAAGAAAAAATCAACTGATTCTACAGAAGAGACAAAAGAAGAAAATATAGAAACAAAAATCGAAGAAAAAGTTGATGAAATTGTTAAAGAAAATAATGAAAAAAACGCAAATTTAACTGATTCTAAATTTAAAAGTGTAGATGAACTTTTAGAAATTGCTAAAAAAAGAGAAGAAATGGGTTTAAAAAATGAAACAAAAATCGAAGAAAAATCTGTAGAAAATCAAAACGAAGTTTCTAAAGAAGAAAAACCCAAGAAAACAACAACTAGAAAGACATCTACTACTAAAAAAACCTCAACAAAAACAACTCAAAAGAAAACAGATACAGCAAAGAAAACTACAACAAGAAAACCAACAACAAAAACAACAAAGAAAGAAGTGAAGAAAGATGAGTAATTTAAAGAAAATATTTATGATTTCATCTGCTGTTGTTGTTTCTGTTATAATTGCTCTAATTGTAACACTTAGTAATGTTAGGTCAAATGTTCGCATTGATTATTCAAGCGCACTATATGTTCATATATTCAACCATTCAACAGTTGCTATGGATTCAAAAAAATATCAAGATGAAGATGGTGGATATGATGATGTTATTTCAAAAATAAATGAAATAACAAATGTAACAGCTCTTGAAAAATTGTTAAACAGAGTTAGTCTTGATAAGAAGATTGTTCAAGACGCAGACAAACAATATGTAAAATGGTCAACAGACTTAAAAAACAAAAACATTGTTATTGAGTTTACTTATGACAAAGAGCAAGATTTAGTTGTTTATAAAAACGGAAAATCAAGAGTTATATCTTATTGGTGTTTGGCTCTTGTTGTTCCATCAAATAGCGAATTTACTGAAATTATTGCTTATTATTCAAACACAAACGAAACCACAGGTAGTGCAAAAGATGAATCTTATGCTTCTTGTGAACCACTTGTGCTTTATGGTGATTTCGCTGAGTTTTATGAATATATGAATTCATTATAAAAAAATACCGAGAATTTTCTCGGTATTTTTCTTTTATTTAATTTAATTTTTAAACATTGAATTTGAAAAGGATTACGTCACCATCTTGAACAACATAATCTTTTCCTTCACTTCTCACTTTTCCTGCTTCTTTTGCTTGGTTGTAACCACCATATTCAACAAGGTTTGCATAAGAAACAACGTCTGCTTTAATGAAACCTTTTTCAAAGTCTGTGTGAATTTTTCCTGCAGCGCCAGGTGCTTTTGTTCCTTTTACAATTGTCCAAGCACGAACTTCTTTTTCACCAGCGGTTAAGTATGAAATTTGACCAAGTGTTTCATAGCCAATTTGAATAACTTTTTCAAGACCGCTTTTTGAAAGCCCCAAATCTTCTAAGAACATTTGTTTTTCGTCATCTTCAAGTTCAGAAAGTTCTTGTTCAATTTTAGCACATACAACCAAAACTTTTGAGTTTTCTTGTTTAGCAAATTTTTTAACAAGGTTAACATATTTAAGTTCGTCTTCTGGTGTTGCTAAATCTTTTTCAGAAACATTACAAGCATAGATAACCGGTTTTGTTGTTAATAAGAAATAGCCATTAGCAATTTTTTGCTCGTCTTCATTTTTAATAACAAGTCTTGCTGGTTTGCCTTCATTTAAAACATCGCTCATTCTCTTGAGTAAATCAAGTTCAATAGCGAGGTCCTTGTTTCCTTGTTTAACCATTTTTTCAGTTTTTTCAAGTTTGGTTTTAATTGATTCAAGGTCAGCAAGTGCAAGTTCTGTGTTGATTGTTTCAATATCAGCGATAGGGTCGATTGTTCCGTTAACGTGGGTGATATTTGAATCATCAAAACATCTAACAACGTGAACAATAGCATCACATTCACGGATTGCCCCTAAGAACTTGTTTCCTAAACCTTCACCGCGTGAAGCACCTTTAACGAGACCTGCAATATCAACAAATTTTAAAACTGCTGGTGTAATTTTTTTTGTGTTATACATTTTTCCAAGAACATCAAGCCTTTCGTCTGGAACGGCAACAACACCAACGTTTGGTTCAATTGTGCAGAATGGGTAGTTTGCAACTTCAGCACCGACCTTTGTTATAGCATTAAATAAAGTAGATTTTCCAACATTTGGAAGTCCAACAACTCCAAGTTCCATATTATTCTCCTTAAGAATTTATATTTACGATATTGATTATACATTAAATTTTGTTAAAAATAAAGTGTTAGAGCATAATTTTATAATCAAGAAACTATAATTAAGTATGAGTTTTTGGATTATTTGTTTGCTTTGTATCATTCAAGGGTTAACTGAGTTTTTACCTGTGTCGAGCAGTGGGCACTTAACCTTGATTGAACAACTATTTGGAATTAAAGATAATTTGTTGCTAATAAATTTATTTTTGCATCTAGCAACACTTGTTGCTGTTATTATAGTTTATAGAAAAACAATTTGGAAATTATTAAAAAAGCCTTTTCAACCATTAACATATAAGTTGGTTATTTCAACAATTTTTACTTGTATTATAGCATTAATTTTTGAGTATTTTTCCTTAGAAGATTTTTCATTTAAAATTTATTGTTTTGGATTTTTATTAACATCTGTCTTATTGTTTTTAATGGATAAATATAAGAACCAAATTGTATCAATAAAAAACGGGGTCTCATATAAAGACTCTATCATTGTTGGTGTTGTTCAGGGGATTGCTGTTATACCAGGATTATCTAGGTCAGGTAGCACTATTGCAACACTTGGATTTTGTGGAAATAATGCAGAAGAAAGTGGGGAATATAGCTTTTTGCTAAGTATTCCTGTTATTGTTGGTGGTTTTGTTTTAGAGATTGTAAAAATGTGCAAAAATCAAATAATTCCAGATGTTTTTACATTTAAAACTTGTGTTTTTGCGTTTTTCTTAACACTTATAGTGGCGATAATATCATTAAAAATTACGTTAAAAATATTAAAGAAAAATAAATTTATTTACTTTTCGATATACACGTTTATTTTGTTTATTGTAACTTTTGTTTTAAATTATGTTATATAAAAAAAAGGGGGATGTCCCCCTTTTTTAACTGCAACTTTTTGTTCTAGTGCATCTTCCGCCACAGTTCTTTGTTTTTGTGCTAGAGTTTTTTGTTTCTGTTTTAGATTTCTTCATAGTTATCTCCTTTTATTTTTCTACTCTTATTATCTGCAGTATTCGACAAAATATTCACTTTTTGACGACAAAATAAATTTTCTTTATTAGATTATTTTTTATGTATTTTATTGTAATAACTTAAACTTTATTATATAATTTAATTAGAATATTAAATTATATAAGGAATATATTTATGGAAAATCAAAGTTCAAGAAAAAGTAAAATTTCAAGTGAAAAGTGGGACCCAAGATTTATGGCTCTTGCAAAGAACGTTGCAGAGTGGAGCACTTGTCACAGAAGAAAGGTTGGTGCTGTTATTGTTATTGATAAAAGAATTATTTCAACAGGATACAACGGCGCACCAACAGGAATGGAAAACTGTTTAGAAAGAGGTTATTGTGTTCGTGAAAAACTTGGCATTGAAAGTGGAACAAGAAGAGAAGTTTGTTATGCTACTGATGCTGAACAAAATGCAATCACTCAAGCGGCAAAACTTGGAACACCTATTGATGGTGCAACTCTTTATGTTACACATCAACCTTGCGCGATTTGCACAAAACTTATTATTAGTTCTGGTATTAAGAGAATTGTTTATGGATATGATTATCCAGATGAATTCTCAATGAATCTTTTAAAAGAGGCAAATATCGAACTTAAACATTTGCCATATAAGGAGGATTAATATGGACGCAATATCAATCGTATCAATTGCGTTGATTGGTCTTTTGATTGTTGGTTTTATTTTGGGATTTGCAAGAAGTTGGAAAAAGTCACTTGTTAGATTTGGAATTATTACAGGTTGTGTTTTATTTTCACTTCTATTAACAAAACCGATTTCATCTTTGATAATGAATAACTATGTGAATGGTTTGGTTGTTAGTATTTTTGGAATTTCAGTTAACTTTGAAGAAATTGCAAATGAAGTTCTTGGCGATAGCTCATTTGTTGCCGATTTGTTTGCACCAAACTCAGTTACAACAAAAGTTGCAACAGCATTTATGAATGTTGTTGTGAACCTTTTGGTTTATGTGGTTATTTTTATTGTATTATTCTTGATTTCTTTTGTTATTTATTCAATTATTTCACTTGTTGTTACAATAAGAAAAAAGAATAGCCCAGAAGAACAAAAACCTGTAAAAATTTGGGAAAGATTTATTGGCGGCGGAATTGGTATTTTTGGAATACTTTTAATGTGTTTGGTTTTATTCACACCAGTTTTTGGTGTGATGAGTGTTTGTAATGGGTTTATTGAAAAAGATAATAAAACAGCAAATGCTTACAATGCAACAAACTTTGTTTCTGCGGGGCTTTATTATAAAAACACACCAGTTGAAAAAGTTGAATCTTATATAAGCGAATATGTCGAACTAAAAGAAAAATATGATAAATCATTTGCTGGTTTTGTTTTTAAATGGACAGGAACTGACTTTTTAGGCAGAACTGCATTTGAAAAACTAACAGTTGTTAAATATGAGGGATTAACTTTTGACTTTGTTCCTGAATGTATTAATGTTATTGGTTTCTATAATCAATATAAAACTACGTTTATTAAAAATAAATTTAAATTATCAAATACATCTAGCGTAAATAATTTAAAAGACCTTTATTCTTATACTAAAGAATCTGAAGTTATGAGAAGTTATGTTGTTGAACTTATTCCAAAGTTTAGCGAAAAATGGGCTAATGACCAAAAGTATTTTGGAATGGATTTCCCAGTTCAGGGTGACCTTGCTCCAGTTGCGAAAAAGACACTTAATGTATTCAATACAACAAGTTATACACAGATTGACCAGGCAATCGAAATTGTGTTTGAAGTTGTTGATACAGCAAATAATTATAATGCAATAGCCGATTATAAAAATGGTGAAGACGTCGAGAAAATCTTAACAAAGAATGACACTCTTGTTAAAGAAGAAATTGTTGTTATGTCAAAATCATCAAGATTTAGAAAACAACTTCCTGAAATTATGACTGCAATGATAGAACTTGAATATAAAAAGATGGTTGGCGACCCAACTGGCAAATTTGCAACGCCATCAGTTGATACAGAAGCTATTGATTGGAATAAAGAAGCTGATATTATGCAGTTTATTTCAAACAATATGTTTAAGGTTTATTTGGAAAATAAAGAAACCGAAAACGATGATGTTTTAAGAAATAATCTTACTGAAATTGGTATGTCGATTGACAAAGCAAGAGAGTCTCAAATTATTAAGGATAACTTTAAAATCTTTATGACTGACTATATTAAGTCAAGCAACTTCAATATGAAAGAATCTGTTAAACTTTATGCTCTTGAACTTATTGAAGAAAACTGGGAAGACCCAACATATAGATTTGAAGATTCATTCTCAGCCTTAGAAGAAACTGCTAAAATGGCAGAAGGTGTTAAGGATATGGATTTTGATAATATGAAAACGACCTTAACAAATATTGTTAAAAACGAAAATTCTAAAGAGGCATTGAAACACGCAATTAACAATGGTGTTATTGATGACCTTGCGAAAGGAAACCAAACAAAAGCTGATGTTATGAAAGAAATGATGTTATCATTTACTGAAATTTCTTCTAATGAAGAAACCGTAGAAAACGATGTTGATGCAACAATCAAGGCAGGAAACGAGATTAGTGATTTGGTTGATGCGTCACAATCACCAACAAAAACATTTGAGTATGAGGGTGAAACCGAAGAAGAAAAGAAAGAAGATTCAACCAAGATGATGGAAAATATCGCTGGTTCGAGAACAGTTATGAATAATATCTCAAAAGATGATTCTGCAGCAGCACTTGCAGTTGACGGACTTGTGATTAATGAAGAAATTACCGAATATGGTATTGATAATGCAGATATCAGCGAAGAAGATAAAAATGTATTAAGAAAATTCTTCAACATTGACTAAAAATAGTTGGTTATGTGGATTTATTAATATGGTTAAAGTGTGGAAAATTTAATAATTTCCACACTTTTTTAATCTAAATGAGTATACAAAAATTGAACATTTATGTTATATTATCTTATATAAGGAGCGAGTATGGCTATAAAAAACAATAAAAACGCAAAAATTCCTTTAATTATTAACTGTGATACAGGCATCGATGACGCAGTTGCGCTTATGATGGCTGTTAAAAGCGAAAAATTTGATATTAGACTTATTACGACCGATGTTGGAAATGTTGGTCCTGTTCAGTCTGCAATTAATTGTAATGACATTTTAGAATTAATTGGTGGACCAGAAATTCCAATTTGTGCTGGTGAGGGAAAGTGTTTAACAAGAGAAAGAGAACACGTTGCTGTTCACGGCAAAACAGGTCTTGGAGAATATAGATTCCCAAAGAATTCAAGAAAGCTTTTAAAAGAAGACGCTATTGAAGTTTTAAATAGAACAATTACAGAGTCACAAGAAAAAATAACAATTCTTTGTGTTTCTCCAACAACAAACCTTGCAAAACTTTTCAAGAAATATCCAGAGGTTACAAAAAATATTGAAAAGATTGTCATTATGGCTGCTTCTATTGAGCCAACACCAAAAGGTGAAGCACCATATCCTGAATTTAATATTTCTGTTGACCCTGAGGCTGCTGAAATTGTTTTCGGTGCGGGTGTTCCAATGGAAATTGTTCCAATGGAAATGGGACACTCTGCTTACCTTGATTGGCAAGAAGTCTTCAAAACAAAAAATACAAACTTTGTTGGTTCGGTCTTTGAGGTTATGTTTAGAGCATATAAAGACAGACACGTTAAAAACGGAATTGCTATGCACGACGGAACTGCAGTTGCTTATATGACAAATCCAGAACTTTTCAAAGTTAGTCCTGTTCATACAGATATTGAGTATTTTGAGTCTGTTGATACTGGCGTTATGACTATGGATTTTAACAAGAAGCCAAACGCAATTACTTGCACTGAAATTAATATTAAGAAATTTAAGAAATTATATTTCGACTTATTAAAAAAATGTAAATAAAAAGGAAGAAACAGAATGGTTAAAAGTCGCTTTTTGGAGTTTGTTCACGACTATATTTTAAAGATGTTCACGGGCTCAGAAATTGTTGGTGAAGAAGAATCTTCGCCAAGAGACAATATTGTTGCTCAAGGTGAGTCTGGTGGTGTTAAAATCAAGTTCAGTAGAGAGGATAACTATCGAATTTTGATTAAGCGTGCACAACCTTTTAAAAGTTTAGAGATAAGTCTTATTAAGTCTATTATTGAGGAACTTAATAAAATTAATGACCTTCGAATGACTGAAGATTATAAGAAAGGTCTCAAAAGTTTGATTATTGAGAAGGCTATTTGTAAATCTCTTTCAAACTCTTGTTCGAAAACACTAAGTTTAATTTTGTCTGAAATGGCTTATTGGAGTCAAAGAACTTATGAAGGAAACAAAGCTATGCTTGGATTTATTGTTACAGCAAAAAAGCTTGGTAACAAAACAAATCAAAATTTGCACGTTTCAAAACTACTTGAAAAAGACTTTATTGCATTACTTTCAGATGGAAAGAATTCATTTATGGAAGTTTCCGCAGATGGATATATTTGCGAAAATTTAAGTTACTTAAAATCTGTGGACTATTCTCTTTACGCACCTTATGATAACCTTGAAATTGCAAACCTTGCAACAGGTTCAAAAATTGGTATCACACTTAACAGCGAAGGCGAAGTTTTAATCTTTAAAAACAAGAGCCTTTTGTTTGCAAAAAAAGGTGGTGTTTGGGTCTGTTTCTCACACGAAGAAATTGTTGGAAAACTTGCTGAGCACGCTGGTGAATATGAAGAAGTTAGAAAAGCCATTTATCTTTCAGCGTTAGACACTAGTTTCAACAGAAGCGGTGGTTGTATTGTTCACGTTAACTCTGGCGATTCATTTAATGTTTTAAAACATATTAGTGTTACAGACGTTTTATTTAAAGAAGGTTATGACTTTTTACAACAAGAAAAGATTAATCAATCGTTCTTCACAAAGATTGATGAAACACAAACAGAAATTCCAACATTTGAGGAGTTTTTGTTAGAAGAAAAATGTGCAAAGTCATCAACGCTTATCAAACTCATTCGCGGAAGAAAATTCCACGAACTTGATAGGAAGTTTAGACAAGAACTTATTGCGATTGATGGCGCAACCATCATTGACTATGATGGAAGAATTTTGGCTGTTGGCGCTATTATTAAAATTGAAGCAGGAAGCACTGGTGGTGGTAGACTTGCTGCTGCAAAAACTCTTTCAAATTATGGAATCTCAATCAAAATTTCAAACGATGGTTCTATGGAAGGTTTTAAAATGGATAAAAACAAATTAAGGTCTAGGGCTATATTTGTTATTGGTTAAAAGGAGAATTATGGTTACTTTATGTATTTTAGATGGATTTGGTGTTACAGATAAAAAATTAGGAAACGCTGTTTTAGATGCGGGAACACCTTATTTAGATGAACTTAGAAAAAATTATCCAAACACACTCATTGAAGCAAGCGGTGAAGAAGTTGGTCTTCCTGCTGGTCAAATGGGAAACAGTGAAGTTGGACACCTTACTATTGGTGCGGGAAGAATTATTGAACAAGACCTTTTGCATATTGACAATGAAATCAAAAGAGGTGATTTTTTCAAAAATCCAGCACTTATCAAGGCTCTTGAGTATGCCGAGAAAAATGGAACAAATCTTCATTTAATGGGACTTTGTTCAGACGGTGGAATTCACTCAAAACTTTCGCATATGTATGCAATTTTAGAAGCTGCAAAAGCGTATGATATAAAAAACATTTACATTCACGTTATCACTGATGGCCGTGACAGACCAATTACAAGCGGAAAAGGTTATATTGCAGAAATTGAAGAAAAGATTGCAGGAACCAATGCAAAAATTGCAGATATTTGTGGTCGTGTTTATGAAATGGATAGAGAAAAAAGATATGACCGCGTTGAAAAAGCATATAGACTTATTGTTTATGGAGAGGGTGAAAAATTCAACACTGCAAAAGAAGCTATTGAAACAAGTTATAGCCGTGACATTACTGATGAATTTGTTGAGCCAATGGTTATCGATGAGAATGGTCACATTAAAAATGGTGATTCTGTAATTTTCTTTAACTATAGAAGTGATAGAGCAAGAGAAATTACATTTGCTTTAACAGACCCAGAATTTAATGAGTTTGAAACAGAAAACTTGCACGAGATTTTAATGACCCCAATGCAAGAGTATGCAGATGAACTTAGTCACTTGAACACAATGTATCCTCCAAAAATTGTTGAAGACAACCTTTCTTGTTTGATTTCACAAGCAGGAATGAAACAATATCATATTTCAGAAACAACAAAATATGCACACGTTACATTCTTCTTTAATGGTGGAATCGAAGAGGCTTATCAAGGGGAAGACAGACAACTTATTGATAGTTATAACGACAAAAACTTTGCTGCTCACCCTCAAATGAGAGCCCCAGAAATTACTGAAAAATTGTTAGAGGCAATTTCAAGCAAAGAATATGATTTCTTGCTTGTTAATTTCTCAAACCCAGATATGATTGGTCATACAGGTGACTTTGAAGCATCAAAAGAAGCAGTTAAGATTTGTGATGAAAGTGCTTACAAAGTTGCAATGGAAACAATCAAGCAAGGCGGCGAATGTATTATTATTGCTGACCACGGAAACATTGAAGAAATGTTTGATGAAGAGGGAACAATTTTAACAAAACACACAACAAACCCAGTTCCATTTATCTTGGTTAGTGAAAAACATAGATACGCAGAACTTAAAGAAGGAAAAAGTCTTGCAAATGTGGCACCAACAGTCCTTGAACTTCTTGGAATTGAGAAGCCTGACACTATGGTAGACTCAATGATTAAATAATTTACACAAAATAAAAAAGCAACGATTTCGTTGCTTTTTTTGTTTGTTATTCAAATGTTCTTGAACCGCAGGCAGGGCAAACATCTTCGCCATCAGGAACAGTGCTTCCGCAGAATGCACAAACCCTGTTCTTTTTGTCTGCGTCTTTTTGAGCAGCTTCAGCTTTTGCTTGAGCTTCATTCACGTTTGCTTGTTGAACTTGTGCATATGCTTCTTCATCTTGTTTAACAAGCTTACGATATTTTCTAAGTTTTAAAATATAAAGTGTTACAAGCAATGCAATAATTAAAACTTCACCAACAATAACCCAGATTGTTCTTGATGCTAATTGTTTGTTAGATTCTGCAATTGCAAGTGTGTATTTATATTCAGCACATTCTTCAATAGGATATTTTGTATAACTGGTGTTCATTGAAACATATTGACCATCTATTTTAGCATAAGCAATTTCTCCGTCCCAGCCAGTTGCTTGAGTTGAAGAGAATTGTGAATAGGTTGTTCCAGTGTGAGTAACACCGCTTTCATCTTGATAAGTATAAACAATAAAGTAATATTGAACATTGTTGAGTGTAAAGTCTTGATAAATACCTTTTGCTGTTGGATTTGCTTTATAACTTGTATATTTGGTTTTGTTAAATGATGCAGTTGTTATAAAGTGTGTTTTATTTGGGTCACTATCAGCAAGTGATTCTTGAGCTCTTGCTGTGTCAATTAAGTCTTTGTATTCAGCATAATCTGTTTTCATTATTGCAGCAAAGCTTGTTTGTGTTTCTGCGCTATGTGCAAAACCATTTCTAATTGTTACTGTGAAGAATGTGATGACAGCCATAACTATTGCAAGAACTAAAAATACGGTTGGACGTCTTCTTGATGGTGTTGCTGGTTCGTTGCTTTCATAAGAATCGCCGCCCCCATTTCCATAATAACGTTCACGGCGTCTTCTTCTTGCGCCAGCTGTGAGCATTCCTCCAATTACACCGCCAACGATTGAACCTAAAAGGTTTCCGCCGCCGCTGCTTCCTGATGAAGATGAACGGCCACCGCCGCCTCTTCCTCCGTGTGATGGACCGATTGGCATAAAAAATACCTCCAAAATTAATTTATTCTAAGCAAAGTATAACATAATAATTATTTAAAAATCTACAAAATTCAATCGTTATCGCAAAATTATAAGAAACTTTCAACCAAACCAATCAATATTAAAACAATAATTGGCAGGAATGTTTTTGAGTTTGAACGAACTCTGCTTCCAAGAGATTTGTAGTATGAGTAAAACAAGAAAATCAATAATATAACACCAACAAGACCCATTCTATAAACTAAATGGATTGGCAAACTGTGTGGACCGATTGCGATTAGTCGTTTGTTGAAGAAACCAACACCAAACAAGAGTTTTGGTAGGGTAGAAATAATTTCCGCTTTATACTGCATCCATATATTATATCTTCCCGTGGTTAAATTGTTGAGCCAATGGTCTGTGTGGGTATAATAAATAATTGAAAATCTTCCAAAAGTGGTTGAGATTATATCTTTGAAGACAAAACAGATAATTGCTATAACAACTAATGCAGCAGCAACAAATTTGATTGAACCTAGTTTATATTTTTTGATTAACATTACAAGCAAATACAAGAGAATAAAAATACATACAAGCAAGAATGTTTTAGACATCGTTGAAAGCCCAAATAAAATTGAAAATACGAGCAATATAATATTTTTAATGAGATTGCCTTTTTTGTTTAAAATTGCATAAACAAAATAAGAAAGTGCGAGTGAACAGTAGATTGCGAGAGAATTTGAATTCTGTGTTAAAAGTTTTATTCTACTAAAATTTGTTGCAACGAATGAGATATTAGAGTTTGCAAACAAAGTTGATAAAATAGAAATCGCAGCGGTGGCTAAAATTCCCCACATTAAGTATTCAAACCATTGTTGGAAATTGATTGTTCTTCTATATACAAATGCGAGATATATAAAGTAAAGGGCAGCGATTAAAGAAAATCCCTGATACACGCCAGAAAGATTTATTTCGTAATAGAATGATGAGTAAAAAATACAAATAGCTGTTGTAAGCAAGAATGGGAAGACATAAAATCTCTCAGTTCTTCTAATAAGCCCAACTATATATTTGATGAGAACCAATGCTACTGCTGCAAAGATTGAAACCTGTGAGAAATAGCCAAAAGTTGAAAACATTTGGAAAAATAAAGTATAAGCAATCTTTTCGCCAAAGTTTGAAAATATGAGCAATATAACACAGATTATTGAAGAAGCAATCCAAAGGTCATAATAAAAACACGCCAAGAATTGCAACACGCAAATTAGTGGCAAACAAATATGAACCTTGTATTTTTTGAAAAAATCTATTGCTTTTGTAAGTGTCATTTTTTTGCTTTTGAAAAATATAATTTAAGTGAAGACTAAAAAATAGCCACACCTATACAATCTTAATAATACAACGATGTGTGGTTTTTGTCAATAATAATTGACACTAGGGGTTGGTTTGGTTGCTTTTCCAATGGTTTTAATTTATACTATTAAGCGGAGATGCTTATGAAAAAGAAAGAACTTTATAAACAATTAGGAATCAAATATTCATTCTATACAGTATTTTTTAAAAGATTTTTAGATATATTCATTTCATTAGTGGCGCTAATTATACTCTCGCCATTTATGATTTTGTTTTCACTACTCACACTTATATTTAATGGTTGGCCAATAGTTTACACTCAAGCAAGACCAGGAAAAAATCATAAAGTTTTTAATATTTATAAATTTAGGTCAATGAACAATAAAAAGGATAAAGACGGCAATCTTTTGCCAGACAACCAAAGAATTACTTTCTGGGGAAAAATTATCCGTAAACTTTCGATTGATGAACTTCCTCAACTTTGGAATATTTTGAAAGGTGATATGTCAATTATTGGTCACCGACCAAAACTTGTTAAAGATGTTATTTTTTATGCAGAAGATGTTTTCAATCAATATGTGACAAGACCTGGTCTTACAGGATATTGCCAAGCATTTGGAAGAAATAAAAACACTTGGGAAGAAACATTTGAAAAAGATAAATTTTATTTTGCCAATATGAGTTTGTGGCTTGATATTAAAATTTTCTTTATGACATTTATATCAGTGTTTAAAAACAAAGGTGAGTCACATTCAAACGCAGAGGAAGACAAGGTTCAAGAAAAAGAGCAAGAATATTATTATGCAGACTACCTTCTTCGAATTGAAAAAATCACAAAAGAACAATATGACAAAGGATTGGAACTTTCAAAAGAAATTATTAAAAACAAGGCGGTTATGACCTATC
This sequence comes from Clostridiales bacterium, assembly GCA_015055905.1. GTDB lineage: Bacteria > Bacillota > Clostridia > Christensenellales > UBA1242 > RGIG1681. The sequence goes on from SVHI01000002.1 coordinate 86,930, forward strand.
AACCAGAACTTGTTGAAAAGCAAGAAGAGGTTGTTGAAACAAAAGAAGAGAAGCCAGAAGAAACAAAAACAACAAAGAAAAAAGCGACTACAAAGAAAGTAACAAAAACAAAGAAAAAGAAAGCCGAATAAAATCGGCTTTTTTGTTTGTTTAAATTTTGGTTGAGTATTGAAATGGAATAAAAAATATG
>SVHI01000003.1 GCA_015055905.1 Clostridiales bacterium
TCAAGCGAGTGCAACAATCTTTACTAGAGGTGAAGAAACATACCTCAAAGAGCAAGTTTTAAAAAGAAAACTTGATGCACTTAAAAAAGAATTTGTAACAGTTCAAACTGAACTTAATGACAAAAATAAAAAGTTTGATGTTAAGCACAACATTGATGTTTTGAAAACAACAAACAAATATTATCAAAGACTTTGTGAAGATGAAGAAAGTTTAACCGTTGTTGCAGAGCAAGCCGCTGTTGTTAACAATGTTGCAAAAGACTTTGATGATGACTTTGCTCCAATTAAACTTACAAAAGACCAAGAAGAGAATATGAGAGGCACAAAGAAAGAGGCTATTATGCTCGAAGGTCAAATCGATATGGAAGCATTTACCGAGAAATTTGAGTCTAAGAAAGACAAGAAGGATAAAGATAAAGACAAAGAAGAAACCAAGGAAGCTCAAGAAAAGGCAGAACAAGAAGAAAAAGAGCAAAAAGAACAACAAGAGGCTGAGGCTGCTGCTAAAGCTGAAGAAAATAAAAACATGCTCGATTCAGTTAACCAAATTAGAGAAATTCTTGGTATGAACGTAGATAATGACAAGACTCAAGAGAAATAAAAAGTTATGATTTTATTATAGAAAGGTATTCCATTTTCATTTTCTTTGTGGTATAATTGAATCACTAGAGAATGAGGCTTGGAGTTTTACATTAGGAGGAATTAAATGGCTGACGCAAAACCAACAATTAGTCAAGCAAAAAGTGTAGGCGATTGGGTAAAGGCTTATCTTGATGATGACGCAAACGAAATGTCAAAAAGAGATAAATTCTTGCATCTCCAAAGGGTGACACAATTTGGGGCTTTTTGCTATATGATTCAAAACAATTCAAAGCAAGCCCACATTGACTTTTTTGATTCAAACTATACTCATATGGACACCGACGTTGCAAAAGCTGCGGAAATGGTTTCTAGATTAATTGAAATAAAGTATACAAATTATCCAACACCACTTTCATATTCAGATGTTGATACTGTAAACCGTGTAGTTGGGTTGTTCGGCGGTGGTCGTCAACCTTTGACTGATGTTATTAGGGAAGACTATATCAAACTTGCTGAAAGTTTTTCTGAGCATATTCCACAGTATCCAAACCCTAGTGATACAGCTAATATGATGAAAGCGCTCAACAAGGATATGGTTGACGTTCAATCAGACCATACAAGACTTGTTCACGCCACAGCATCGGATAAAGGTGCTCTTAAAAGAGATGATATCTATGCTATTATGGATGTTGCTACTGAAAAGTTAGCAGGCATTTGGAAAGAGGCTAAAGACGAAAAATCTTCTGCAGAAAAGGCTCTTATGAAAGATTCAGAAGATGCAGTTGGCAAACGTATTGACCTTGGAATTAAAACCGCAAAGGTTGGCATTTTAGGTGCTGGTGCAGTTGGTTGTATTGGTGCTGTAGTAGGTGGCTTGTTCTGGCCAGCACTTGGTCTTATTCCTATCTTTGTTTTAGGAAAGAGATGGCTTCCAGACTTCGCAAAATCTATTGGCGGACTTTATGGCAACTTTAAAAAGAGAGTTGCAGACCGCTATAAAATTAAGAAAGCGCAAATTAAGCAAGATTACATCGAAAAGGGACCAAATGCTTTAACAAAAGCACAACTTATGATGCTTAGCCCAGGTGACAGAATTATTCTCGACAAACAAAGAAAGAGTTTCCCATATCTCTATGGAAAAAATTCTCTTAGAGAAATGACAATGGACTACTTGAATATTGGAAAACTTGAATCACCACTCGATGTTGATAATGTTGTTCCTGCAGACGCAAAAGCAATTGTAGAAAACAAAATTGCTGCACTTGGTGCAACTTCAACTTATGATGATTTGATGCAAGCAGCTCAAATGCTTAAAACATTTGAAGGCAAGATTCCTGATTTCGATAAAGTCACAATCAAGCAAAAGTATGCTGAAAATGCTGCTGGTGTAATTGAAAGATTAGTTTTTGACGAAAAAATTGGTTCACTTAACTCTTACCAAACAAACGTTCAAAATTATTTGCTTGGCGAAAATTCAGAAATTAAAAAACTTATTGAATCAAACCCTAACATTGCTAGAAAAGTTAGAAACTTCTATGCATTTGCAGACAAAGAACACGTTGGTATGATTAATCCTAACCAAAGTCTTGATGACTTCGTTAGAACATATCCTGTTTCTGCTGCTGTTAGCACTGGCTCAATCACACTTAATAATGCTGCAGACACAAATGCTGTTAATGCTCTTGCAATGATTGACGGTTTGACAAGAGGTTGGGGCACTGGCTCATCAACCTACAAAAATGCTGAATATTCAGCAACCGTTGGTGGCACACAATATGGTCTTGAGGAAATTAAGTCAACTATTGATAGTGTTGCTAACCCTGACGACAAGAAAACACTTGAGGCTGCTCTTACTGCACAAATGAAACACTTGTTTGAGGCAGACAAAAAAGATTACACAATTAAAGCGATGGAAATCCTTCGTGGTGATGGAACCGATGGTGCTAAAAATGACTTTGTTGACCTTTTGAAAGATATTGGTGAAATTAAATACGAAGACCTTGCTAGTGGAAAGGTTACAGAACTTTACGCTAAGATTTTGAAAACCAATCCAAAAACAGCTGCTCAACCAATGGATTTGTATTTAATCACAAGACTTAGACTTGCAATGCAAGAACTTTGTGTTAAAAAATTAGATACCCTTGCAGTTTCATCAAAACTTGAAATTGCAGACATTGCTGAATTCTTAACAACAGTTAACAACTCAGCTTATGTTGATGAGTTCCACAAACAAGACATTATGGCAAAATCAATGAATTTATTCTCAAAATATATTGATTTGCATCAAACAGAGTTTAGAAACGACCTTGCAACAACTTCAACATTCTTGCAAAACATTTCAAAACTCAATATGCTCACTGATAACCAAAAGAATGTTATCATTGACCAAGTTTCAAAATATCTCGACCCTGCTATCGCTAACAAGATTTATGACCTCAGCTTCGACTTCGTAACAGAATACAAGAACGAAGACTTCCGTAAGTTCCTTGAAAAGAACTCAACATCTGGTGGTTTGAAAGACTTGTTTGATAGAGCGATTCCAGGCAGTCCTGTTGCGGATGCAAAAGACACATTAACATATCTTTCTGAACTTGGAAAAGTTAAGATTGGTTTGAATGTTGGTAAGGGCTTGAATGGTCAAAAGATTTGGGCTCAAGACGAATCTAGATTTATGTCTACTTGTTTCTTCTTTGACGCTTCTGGCGCTGCAATACAAAGAGTTCCAAATGACGACCTTCGTAAGTTTATTGAAAATGATATTGGAAATATTCAAATTAGTTTCAAAGAGGTTGTAGGTAGTGCTGAAAAGGACAAGATTGTAGAAGATAAAATCTCAACATCAAAGGCATACGAGGGGCTTAAAAATGCTCTTGATACAGTTAAAACAACAATGTATGCAAGTAAAAGAAGCTCAGGAGATTATGATGCTGATAGAGATAGCTTTGCTGCACTTATTCTTTTGAAAAATAAGTGTGTTGCGCTCTTTAGAGAAAGCGTTAAGCAATTCATTAAACAAGAAGCAATGAATGCTGGTGTAAATGAGTCTACCTGGATTTTGCAAGCGTCAAACTACAACAGACTTAAACTAATGATTGAAGGCGATGCTGTTGCAGGTGTTGATGGTTGGAAAAAATTGATGGAAGACATTGATTATGAAATTGATCAGTATATTATAAAGCATCCAGAATTTGCAAAATATCAATCAAGCAGAACAACCGACGAACTTGTGCCATTTAGCACTGCTACAGATGTTTTGGAAGCTTACCAAAAACAAGAATTAACAAGATAAAAAAGAGAGAGAAATCTCTCTTTTTTTGTGGCGAAATTTTATTAATAAAGTTATTAATGTCAATATAATTGACAAAATGTGACTTTTGTGCTATTTTTTTATCATTATATTTTAGGAGTGATTACTATGCATTGGAGTGAAAGAATTGCAGATAAGATTATTGAGAGAGACCCAAACAAAGATTGTTATGTTTGTGCTGGTGGTGGTAGCCCTTCTGGTAGTATCCATATTGGTAACTTTAGAGACCTTGCTATCCCATATTTTGTTGCACTTGCTTTGAGAAAGAAAGGCAAAAAGGTTAGATTTATTTATTCATTTGACGACTTTGATAGAATGAGAAAAGTTCCTGTTAACGTTTCAAAAGTTGTTGATGGCTATGACGAATACATTGGTTGTCCATACACTTATGTTCCAAATCCATTTGGAACTGAAGAACCAAACTACGGTGCATATTTTGAAAAAGAATTTGCTGAAGCGGTTGAAAGAATGGGTATTGAAGTTGAATATATCTACCAAACCAAAGAATACACAAGCGGAAGATATGCTAACGAAGTTGCTTATGCTCTTGAAAAGAGAAAAGAAATCTATGATATTCAAATGACTTTCAAATCTCAAGAAGCAAACGATGAAGACAGAGAAAAATATTATCCAGTTGCTGTATACTGCAGCAAATGTCATCACGACCAAGTTGTGATTGAATCTTATAACGATGAAACACACGAACTCACATATCACTGCAAAATCTGCGGACAAACCGAAACAGTTAATGTTTTAGAATACTTTGACATTAAACTTGCTTGGAAGATTGACTGGCCAATGCGTTGGAAAGCTGAAGGTGTTGACTTTGAAGCAGGTGGTATCGACCACGCAACACCAGGCGGAAGCTATGATGTTTCAACAGTTATTGCAAAGGAAATTTTTGGCTATCAAGCACCTGTATTCCAAGGATATGGCTGGCTTGGTTTCCAAGGCGTTTCATCAATGCACTCTTCAAGTGGTATCAATATTACACCAGCTGCTGCACTTAAGTTCTATACACCAGAACTTATCCGTTGGTTATTTGCAAAATATGAACCAGAAGATGCTTATAACTTCTATTTTGACGACACAATTATCCGTCATTATTCAGAGTTTGATAAAGGCTTGGCTTCTTACTTAGACGGAACTGCTGAAGAGTTCACAAAGTCACTTTTTGACCTCTGCTTAATTGAGGGAAGAGAGTATCAAAATGAAACATCTTTCAACACAATCTCAAGCCTTGCTCCAATCGTTAATTTCAACCACGAAAGTTTGAAAAAGGCGATTGCTGCACTTGACCTTGAATGGACTCCAAGGGCTGATGAAAGATTTGAAAAAGCAACATATTTCATTAACACATATCAACCAGAAAAGATTTTCAAACTTTTGGAAGAAAAGAACACAGAATATGCTGCAACAATTTCTGCTGAAGAAAAAGAAATCGTTAAAAAACTTCACGATTATCTTGCTAACGCTGAAACTGTTAAAGATAAAGAAGTTCAACAATTTATTTATGACTGCGTAAACAATCCAGAACTTACAAAGAAAGAAAATATGGCTATTCAACAAAGATATTTCAAGATTTTCTACAATCTCTTGTTTGGAACTGATGCTGGTCCAAGACTTTATTTGTTCTTCGCTGCAAGCAACAAATCAAGTTATATTGAACTTTTGAACATCTAATTATGAAAATGCTCACAAATGGGGGCATTTTTTTGTTGCAAAAATTTTTTGTGACCTTATAATAAAGGCTATAAAAGGGGAAATTATGGAAAATAATGTTGTTTTAATTGTTGCTGATATTCACGCATCGATGGCTGGTTTAGACAGGACTTTGCAGCTTGCTGAAAGGTTTGAAGCCGACAAGATTGTGATTCTTGGTGACACTTTTGGTGTTGATGCGAAAGCAATGGTTGAAAAGTTGAATAAGATTGCAAAGAAACTTGTTATTGTTAAAGGCAACAATGATTGGTATTATGAGCCAGAAGATGCCGATTTTTTATTTATGGAATATGGTTTTGTTTATCTTGGAAAAACTTTGGCATACGCGTGTCACGGTCATAGACTTGATGATATGAACTTAGAAAAGTATGGCACAAAGGTTATTTTGCAGGGTCATATTCATAGACCATTTATAGAGACTTATAGCGGTGTAACAAGGGTTTGCCCAGGTTCAATCGCTAGCCCAAGGTTTGGCTCAAAGAAGTCTTTTGCGCTCTATAGGGACGGAAAAATCACAATATATAGTGACGAAATGGAGGTTTTTGACGAAATAGAGATACCATAACCCTCAAAAAACCCTTAAAACAGTAAAAATTTTTAAAAATTTTCAAATTTTATTTCATAACTATTTACAAATTAAAAATTTTTGTCTATAATATATGTATAAATCAAATGAATAGTTGATATAAATAATATTTATACCTGAGGTGAGATATGGCAAATAAGGTTTATACAATTAACATTGAAGATGAAAATTTGACTGCTGAAAGCAAAACAACCAAGTCAAAAGCCTTGAAAACAAAGCAAGTTGAGGTTTTTGGAGTTGAAGAAATTAATAACTTGGGTGCGGTTAAAAAAATGAAAAACAAAACTGAAAAAGGTTTTGAAAAAAATGTAGTTGAAACTACAAAAAGAAGTGTAAAACAAAAGGTTAATGAAGTAGAAGATTATTTCGATTTCTGTTTCAAGAAGGGGGAAGTTATGGTAGAAGCTAAGAAAGAAACAATTGAAATTGCAAAAGAAACAGTTGCTGAATGTGTTGACACAGATGCATACGTTGTAATGAATCTTGCTAGAATGGGTTCATTATTTGGTTGCGACAAGAGAGTAATTAACGCTTAATCAAAGGGGATAACAGGGTCTGTTATCTTTTTTCATTGGGGATAGTATGAAAATCTTTTCAAAAATAATGTAGGGGGGATTTTCGGCTTTTTGGGGGATAGAAAGCAAAATAAAAAAGAAGCAGATTTTCTGCTTCTTTTTGTTTTAGTCTCTATCTCTAAATATCATTGCAACGCTTAGGAATCTTAAGAAGTATAATAGTGTTGATGCAAGTGATGCCACATAGGTTTGAGCGGCTGCCGATAAAACTTCTCTTGCTTTTGAAAGTTCATAGTCGTTAAGAGTATCGGTTTCTCTTAAGTATTCAAGTGCTTTTTTTGATGCGTTGAATTCTAGTGGCAAGGTGATAAGTTCAAAAATTAGACCAGAACCATAGAAAATTAAGCCGATATAAACCATATAATATCCAAGTGCTGGCATCAAAAGCGAAACATTTAAAAGCGAACCTAAAAGGATTATTGGAAGAAATGCTCTTGAAATAAAACTTACAACAGGTGATATAAAGCGACGAATTGTGAATAATGGGTTTTTCTTGTGATGTTGAATTGCGTGGCCAACTTCGTGCGCTGCGACCCCGAGAGCCGCGATTGATGAAGAATAATAAGTTTCTGTTGAGAGTTTAATAACCTTGTTTCTAGGGTCATAGCAGTCGGTGAGCCTTCCGTTAGCCTTGACTACATTCACGCCTGAAACATTTGCTTTTGCGAGCATTTTGAATGCCATTTCGGCTGCACAGACATCGCTGTTTGCGTTAACTTTTATATATTCATCATAAACTCTGTTAATTCGTGTCTGGCAGATTGCGCCGTAAATAAACACGGGAACAATCATTACCGCCGCGATTATGTAAATTGTTATCCAATCCATAATATTACCTCAACACAAGTTTACAATAGCACAGATTTTTTGTCAATTTTATAATTTGAAAATTTTATTATACTTTGTTGAATTATAAGCGCAAATATTGTAAAATTAGAGAGTAGAGGCGGATATGAAAATAAACTATATCATTTCTAGCACAACTAGTGGTGCGACAACAAAGGCTCTTGAACAAGTTTCAACCTTGGCGCAAGAGAAACCTTTTGGAAATTTTATTGTTATTGTTCCTGAACCAAAGTCTATTGCAATCGAAAGAGAACTTTTAGACTTATCAAAAGCAGGGGCTTTTTCTAATGTGTTTATTTATTCGTTTGTAAGACTTTTGGAAAGAGTCGGCGGAATTGAAGAAGAAAAAATGGTTTCAAAACAAACCTGTGTTATGCTCCTTAGGCAAATTATACTTGAAAATTCGAGCAAGTTTAGGTGTTATCACAAGGCTGCAAGTTCTGTTGGGTTTGCTGAAAAGATTTATGATACAATTCAACAATTTAAATCAAGTGGTGTCACTACCCAAGATTTAAACAAGGCGATAAAATCTGGAAATGATGCCCTCAAGGCAAAACTTGAGGATATTGTGCTAATTTTTGAACAATATGAGTTAGCCTTGGGGGAGGGATTGTTTGACGATTGTGACAGGCTAAACAAACTTGCTGAGTTTGCAAAAACAAATGAGTTTTTAAGAACTGCTGAAATATTTATTGTTGGGTTTGATAATGTAACTGCTGAAATGGTTTCAATTTTAAAAGAATTTGCGGTTAATTCAAAATCTATCACATTTTCTTGTTGCTATTTTAATGAAAATAGAAAGGATAAACATATTCAAAACAATGAACTTTATAACAAGTTTAGAAGTGTTGCTGAGAAGTTAAAATATCCTTATGTTCCAATGGTTTACAATCCACCATTTAGTGGTGATTTTTGGAACATTCAAAACTATCTTTATTCAACTGAGAACAAAAAGGTTCAAAGCAGGGGAGAGGTTCAGGTTTTTGAGCACTCATCAAAACAAAAAGAACTTGAGTTTGTTGCAAATGAAATTATCAATGAAATAAAGAATGGCAAACGCTTTAGAGATATTGCCATTATCGATAATGAACTTGACCAAGACGAAGATGCACTAAAGCAGATTTTGGAAGACTATGAAATTCCGTATTTTTTAAAAAAGACACACGATGTTACGGGTCATTTCTTTATTAAGTTTATAAAACAAAGCATTGATGTTATCAGGTGTCACTTGTCTAGTGACAAGGTTTTGTGTTGGCTTTCAAACATACTCTGTGACATACGAGACTATGAACTATTTGAAAACTGGACAAACGAGTTTGGTGTGAACTATTCTGCATTTTTGAAAGAGGCAACAAAAGAACAAGTTGAAGACGAAGAAAAAAGAGAAAAAATTAATGAAATCGTTAGATTTATTAAGAAATATTATGATACTTTTTTACCTTTGTTTTCTGGCGAAAAGACAATTTCAAACTATATTGATTCTATCAAAAAATTGGACGAATATTTTGGTTTTGAGAAAAAACTAGAAGAAATTTCAGCATTTGAAAAAGAAAAAGGCTTGGAAATTGAGGCTGAAATTACAGCGGTTTTATATAAAAAATTTATCAAAATTAATGAAAATTTTGGCAGGTTTTTAGGTTCGCTTGCCGTGAGCACTGAAAACTTTGAACAAATTTATATGTCTGGTTTTGCAGAAGTTGATGTGAATATTCAACCTGTTTCAATCGACTCGGTGCTTGTTCAAAAAGATATTGATGGGCTTTATAAAATTAAAGACCTATTTGTTTTGGGTGTGGTTGAAGGAAAGTTTCCTGTTGTTATCCAAAACAGTGGCATAATTTTAGACGAAGAACTAATAGCCGCAGGTGGCGCAATTCAAAAAGACATTGAACCAACCGTTAAGCAAATTAACAAAAGAGAGGCTTATAGAATTTATGAGACTCTGCTTTTGCCAAGCGAAAAACTCTATGTTAGTTATGCGCTTAAAGGAATAAATGGTTCATCAAACAAACCTGCAAGAGTAGTTGCGCGATTGCTGAATTTATTTGGGTTAGAGCCTGTTCGTGACTATTTTAATGCGGAATTTATTTCAAAAAAATCGAGTGAAAAAGTCTTAGTGAAAGAGATAGGTGATTATCTTGTTCGTGGTGAGATTTCAAAGGCGGAACTCGCAAAAAAATATAACAAATTAAGAAATAGTCTTTCGCCAAAATTCAAAGAATATATTGAAAATAAATGCTATGGAAATAAGGAATTTATTGTTCAAAATGCTGACAAAATTTTCTTTGGAAATGGCAAAACTAGCATTTCACAATTAGAGCAATATTTTGCGTGCCCTTATGCATTTTTTGTGAAGTATGGCTTAAGGTTAAAGGAAAACAAAAAGGCAACTTTGTCTAGCCTTGACATAGGAACAATCGTTCACAAATTTGTTGAATTGTTTATTCAAAATATCAAAAAATTTGAAGGGTTAAATGAAGAAAAATTTGATGAAAAATCAAAAGAAATATTCGAAAAAACTCTCAATGAATTAAATATTAATTTAAAGAAAAATATTGCTGTTTTAAACTTTATTTTTGATGAGTCAAAAAGACTTGCAAAATATCTTTTTGTTGAGCAACAAAACTCGAATTTTAAGAATGAACCAAAGTTAAATGAGTTTAAATTTAAAGGTTCAAACGCTGTTGGTTTTTGCCTTGAAGACGGAAAGAAAATTTCACTTGAAGGTGTTATTGATAGAATTGATAAGTTTGGAAATTACATTAGAATTATTGATTATAAAACTGGTGCGATTGATAATAATTTGAGCGCAATTTATTACGGCAAAAAAATTCAATTAATTTCATATTTAAATGCTGCAACCAAAATTGAAGACGCAAAAGTTGCAGGTGTGTTTTATTTTCCAATTCATAGTGATTTTGTAAAAATTGAGCAAAAATTGAAGAATAATTACAAAATGAGCGGATTTTTGCTTGATGACATTGATGTTGTAAAGAATATGGATGTGGGGCTTTGCTATGAAAAGCCAGAAAGTATTTTTGTTCCGCTAAAAATTAAGACATCAGGAAAAATAAAAGAGACTGGAGAACTAGAAATTAGTCACGGAAATTCGAATAATTATTTAACCGAAAAAGAGTTCGATATTATTCGTGATTATAACGAAAAACTCTGCGTGCAGGCGATAACAGAAATTTTGTCTGGATACATTGAACCATCTCCACTTCAAAAGTCGAGCGAGAAAACAAGCAGTGAGTGTGCTTACTGCGAGTTTGCTTCAGTTTGTGAAAAACGTCACGCAAGGTTTGGAATGGGTCGAAAATACAACTCGAATATTTCGGTTTCAAACTTTGAGTTGAGTGAGGTGAATGATGGCAATTAATTTTACAAAAGAACAACAAGCTGTCATTGACAGCAGGGGCAAAAATATTCTTGTTAGTGCGTCGGCTGGAAGTGGAAAAACCACTGTTATGATTCAAAGAATTATTGACCTTGTTTTGGATAAAGATGATAAAACTCCTATCTCAAAATTCTTGGTTGTAACTTTCACTAAGGCAAGTGCCAGTGATATGAAAAAGAAACTCATTGATGCGTTTTTGAAACATCAAGACGACCCATTTGTGTTGGAACAGATTGACGATGTTGAAACTAGTGATATTTCTAACTTGCATAGTTTTTGTTCAAGATTAATTTCAACATATTTTTATGAAATTGGTGTTGACCCAGCGTTTCAAGTTTTAGATGAGGCAAACAGCAGATTTTTGCAAACAAAAGCGTTTGAGAGACTTTTTGAAATTAAAGAGAAAAATGCTGATGCAGATTATTTGAAACTATTTGATATTTTTCAAAAAAATAGAAAAAATTCCGCATTAAAAGAAATCGTTTCAAAATTTAATGATTTTTTGAATGCGAATTTAGATGCTTATAACTGGATTGAAAAATCTATTGATGAAATTTATGCGGCAGATTTGAAACGCAACCCTTGTGCGGTTTTGATTAACAGATATGTTTCAAATGAGGTTAAAGAACTTTGTGAAGAGATTGGCGAAATTGCAACCAAGTGTTTAAAAGAGGGACTTGAAAAGGTTTATGATTATTTTATTGAAATCCAGTCAAAACTTTTGTGCATAAACCAAAGAAACTCTTTTGAAGTTAATGCGAAAAATTTGTTTGAGATTGAAATTCCAAAAGCGCCTATAGTCAAGGCTACTGTTTCTTTAAAACCTGAGATTGATGAGGTTAAAAAATCAATCAAGGACCAAATCTCTAACTTTAAGAAGAACTTTATTTCAAGTGACGACGAATTTTTAAAACAAGGACTCGAGGCATCAAAGGAATGTGTTTTGGGGCTTTTGAAACTTGTTAAAGAATTTAACGAGATTTATGGCGAACTTAAAAAAGAATATAATGGGCTAGATTTTAATGACCTTGAAAAATATGCATTAAAAATTTTAGAGAATGAAACAATTCTTGAATCGATTAAGAGTAAATATAAATATGTTTTTGTTGATGAATATCAAGATATTAACTCAGTTCAGGAAAGAATCATAAGTTTGGTTTCAGGAAAGAATAACAGATTTATGGTGGGCGACGTAAAGCAAAGCATTTATAGGTTTAGATATTGCGACCCTGAAATCTTTTTGGATAAATATTCAAAATATGAAGACAAAGATGAAAATAGTCAGCTCCATAAACTTAATTGCAACTTTAGAAGCGACAAGAAAATTTTAAAGTTTGTTGACGAAGTTTTTGCTGGTGTTATGACCGAAAAATTTGGTGGCATTGACTATAAAAAAGATTCAATGTTTGTTGCTGGCGAAAGCAATCTTGATAATCCAAATAGTGTTAATTTGTGTTTTATTGACACAACAAAGCAAAAACAAGCGGTGCCAGAGGCAAAGGGTGTTTATTCAGTAATGAATCACGAGCAGGCTCTTGCAGAAGACGATGAAGTGGGGGCTGCTGAGGCAAAGTATGTGTCTAACACTATTGTCGAACTTATTAAAGAAAAGGGAACAGAATTTTCTTTTGGACAAGTTGCAGTTCTTGTTGGTTCAAGAAATGCTATGGTTGAAAAGTTTATTGAGTCGCTCAAGGCTGTGGGTATTCCTGTTTCTGCTGACGAAAAATATAATCTTATGGATAGACCTTATATTCAAGAGATTATCAATTTCGTTAAGTTTGTTTGCAACCAAGACAATGACATCTTGTGTTTCAAGGTTTTAAAGAGCAGGCTTTTTGGATTTAGTGATAACGAACTTGCACTTATTAGACAAGTGGATATGAGTGCGAGATTTTATGAGTGCGTTCAAAATTTTGAGGCTGTCCAAGATTTAAACCTTCGTGAAAAATTGAGAAAGTTTAACGAAGAGATAAGTGAATATAGAAAATATGCGCGAGTTTTGTCGCTTAAGTGTTTATGCAAAAAAATTATTGATGATTTTGACTTAAGGCAAATTAATGATGCAAGCGAAGAGTGTGACAAGGCAAACAATGAAATAAATAAACTCATTGATGTTTTGCCGGACACAGATGCGTTTGATTTTTCATTTAACTATGAAAATTTTTCTCTTGAACTTGAAAGTGAAGGTGGAAGTGAAGATTCAGTTCAACTTATGACCATTCACAAGTCAAAGGGAATTGAGTTTAAGTATGTTTTTGTGATTAACACATCAAATGAGTTTAATTTTAAATCAACATTTGGAAATGTTATATTCAACAAAGACTATGGTGTTGGAGTTGATTATTTTGACACTGTTAACAGAACTCAAATTGAAAGCATCGCTAGTTCTGGAATAAAACTTTTAGAAAAGAGAAAACTGGTTGAAGAAAAACAAAGAGTTTTGTATGTTGCTTTGACCCGTGCAATCGAAAGGCTTTATGTTGTTTGTTCAAAACCTGAAGAAAAGGTTAGGGCGAGCCTTAAGGAAAGAAAAACCTGTTTTGCAGATTGGTTTGATGTTATGATTTATAATGAACTTTTTGGAAGACATAATCCTATTATTAATTTTGAAAAGTTTGATTTAGCAGACCTTGCGGAACAATCAAAGATTGAAACTAGAGCGTTTGATGTGAAATTTAGCGAAGAGCAAGAGCCTGAATGGTTTAAATATGAGTTTTTGGACGCGGTTAAGATTCCGCTTAAAAGTTCAATTTCAAAGATTTTAAAAGATAGAAAGAACGGGGAAGAAATCACATATAGTGGTTCATCTTCAGCTGAAAGGGGAACTGCATATCACAAGTGTTTGCAACAGGTTGATTTTGTGAGCGGTGAAGACTTTGAAAAACAGGTTGAAAAGATTTATGAGGGTTTAACTCAAGAAGAAAAAGAACTTGTTGAAAAGGATAGGCTTGTTGAAATTTTAAAAGAACCATTTTTTGAAACATTAAAAGGTGCAGAAAAGATTTATACCGAAAGAGAATTTTATGCAAAGGTGTCATCAAAAATCATAACAGGAAAAGAAACTGATGATAGTTTTATCTTGCAAGGTATTGTCGATTTGATTGCGATTTTTGACGACGGAATTGTGGTTGTTGACTATAAGACAGGAAAATATAATTTGCAGAAATTTGAGGACTATAGTTTCCAAATTCAAAATTACGCTGAAATTGTAGAAAAAACTTTCAAAAGAACAATAAAAAACAAGTTCATTTATTTTATTGATGAACAAAAATTGCTCGAAATTTAATTAAAAAAATAATAAATTTTTAAAAATTTGACTCATTTTCGTTAGTATTCTTCATAATAATATGATATATTATTATTGAAAAAGAAGCGGAGGATTTTTTATCGTGCTTTATGAATATTTAATAACAATTTATAAAATTATCATTGGGCTTATCACACCAGAACTTTTGGTTGGTGTTGCTCTTGGAACTTTTGGGTTCTATTTGATTTGGATTTGTGTGGCATTATTCTGCTCATTCCAAAGAAAATTTAATGCAAAGTGTCACTCACTTGTGGGTGATATTAGAAAGAATAGAATAACCTCTGCTAACATTAGAGAAATCGATGAGAGAATCGAGAAGATTTCTGGTGGATTTTATCACGGTTGGAGAAAGTTTAAAACCAGTTCAAATGGTAAACCTTCTGATTACATCACCCGTAGAGAAAGCTTGGACGTAGAAATCAATGGCGGTGCGCTCAACCAAGGCAAGTCGGTTATGCGTGGTTTTATTGGGCTTGTTACATTCGTAATCTTCCTTTTAAACATCGCATATATTGGAAATGAAAAAACAATCACATTTATTGTGCTTGCTGAATCAATGGTGTTGCCATTCGTTTTCCACGTTGTTATGAAACTTTTCTATTTCTTGCAAAACTCACTCAAACAAAGACTTTATAAACTTTCAGTTGAAAGTTTTTATGAATGTATTGACCTTTTAGACGATATGTTTGGTGCAAGTGCTGTTAGAGACCTTTCTTCTAACGCTTTGCCTGAAAATGTTGTAATTCAAGAAAGCATTGCTGTTGTTCCTGATGGTCCTGCTCCTGACATTGAAGACGGTGCAGAAAAAGCAGAAGGTGAGGGACAAGAACAGGTTGAAGGTGAAAACCTTGAAACAGCAGAACTCAAAGAAGAGGAAGAACCAGAAAACCTTTTGGATAAATATGACGTTTTCAAAAAGAAAAACATTGATATTGACAAGCTTATGAATGAGACTCCAAAGTCTGGAACAACTCTTCCATACATCGACGTTGATAGTGACTATGTTATTAAAGACGACGATGAAGTTGGTGCTAAAATTGTGACCGACTCAGATAGTGCAACATCAATCTTAGGTGGAATGATGCAAAACACTAGTGGTCTTAAAAAAGGCGGTTCAAGTTTTATTGATGTTGACAAAGAAGTTGCTCAAATTGACAATGAAAAACTTGACGAACTCAAGAAGGCTGAAGAAGAAAAAGATGCTAGTTTTGAAGACACATTCAAGGCATTTGAAGTAAACCAAGAAGAGGAAAAGGTTGACGAAACCCCAGTTGATGAGACACCCTTAGAGGAGCCAACTTCGATTGAGGAAGTTGAACCAGAACCTGTTCCAGAACCAGTTGTTGAGCCAGAGCCAGAACCAGTTGTTGAAGAACCTGAAGAAGATATTGCTGCACAAGAAGCAGCAAATATTGCAAACGTTGTTAGCAACTTTAAGGCAAATAGACCAAAAATTGGTGGCGTTGTTATTGAAAGAAATGAGCCTATAGCTAGACGTGAAAGACGCGAAATGAACTTGACAGAACAACCTTTGGTTGAAGACCTTGTTCCAAGTTATGACACAACTCCAGAGATTATTCGTCCAACTGCAGAAGTTGATGCAGATTCTATTTTGAATTCTGTTAAGTCATCTGCTGGTGGCTATGACCCTTATGCTCAATATAATCCACAACCAACTTATTCTGCACCAGATTATAGCCAACAATATAGCGGCTATGGTGCAATGCCAAACACATCATACACTCAACCTGTTCAAAATCCAGGTTATGCTGGTACTGATATGCAAGGCTATCAAGGTTACAACCAAACAGGTTATGGCGTGAATAATTATCAAGGCTACAACCAAAACCAAAATGTTTATGGCGCATCTGAACAATATCAAGACTATAGTGCAGACGTTGAGGAAGAGGAAGCGTTCGAAGAAGAAGTTGTTGAAGAACAACCAAAGAAAAAGACTGTTCGAACAAAAGAAAACGAGCCAAGACCAAGAAACTTGAGAACAAAAACAAAACAAACAACTGCTAAGGAAGAACCTATGGAAAAACGTGGAAGACCTAGAAAACAAGAAGTTAGCGAAACAATGACAATCAAGAGCGAAAAGGAATTCGATGAAGTTCTTGCTCGTGCTGAAAAATTGATGCGTAAGAGCGAAGAAGGCTTGTCTGAAAGTCAATCAAAGAGAATTGAAAAAGAACTTAAGATGTTGATGGACGCTATGAACCGTTATAAGGAGAGTAAGTAATATGAAAAAGAAAAAAATTGCTGTAACAAAAACAATGCAAATTGGTGAAGTTTTGAGAATTAATCCAAATGTTAAAGATGTTTTAATGGGATTTGGTTTGCACTGCTTTGGTTGTCCAATGAGTCAAATGGAAACATTAGAAGAGGCTGCTGCTGTTCACGGTGTTGATGTTGACCTTATGATTGAAAAAATCAATGAGTTTTTAAACAAATAAAAATAGTAGGGGAGACCCTACTTTTTTTATGCAAGAATGGAGGCAGATTATGTTTGAATGTAAAATCGCCACAACTAGCGATATGCTTGAGAAGTGGGACTATGAAATAAAAAGACACCCAAACGACAACAGGTGGGTGATTTGGAAAGAAACCGCAATAAACAATGTTAAGGCGGGCAATAGAATATGTTTCTACGGAGAACTTGACGGCGAGATTATTGTCGAAACGACCGCCATTATTAGTCGCAAAGACACCGGACTTGAGAGAATGGAACTAGTTGACAGTAACGGGGCTTATTTGGAGGCTTTTAGAGTTAAAAAGGAGTTTGAAGGTCAGGGCTATTTTTCAAAAGTCTATAGGTTTATGGAAGAGTATTTGAAAAACCTTGGATTCGAAAAACTTACTTTAGGTGTTGAGCCAACCGAAGAAAGAAATAGGCAGATTTATTTTTATTTGGGGTTCACGAATTTTCTTTTCACTGCAACGGAAAAATACCCACCAAAAGAGGAGGGTAAAGAACCTGAAGAGATAGTTGTCAACTATTACTCAAAAGAAATTTAAACAACAAAAAAACTCAGCATTTAGCTGAGTCTTTTTATTAGTTGATTGTTTCTTTGAAACTCTTACCAAATTTAAGAGCTGGAACTTTGCAAGCAGCAACTTTGATTGTTTCGCCTGGTTTTTGTGGATTTGGACGAACACAAGCAGCCTTTTGTCTTGCAACAAATGTGCCGAAGCCAACTAATGTGATTTTGTCATTAGCTTTCATAGCTTCTTGAACTGTTTCAACAAATGCTTCATAGAATGCGTTAGCATCTTTGATTGTTGCTTCAGTTTTGTCAGCAATTGCTCTTAAAAATTCATTTTTATTCATAAGTAATACCTCCTATTTTTTGCTCTTTTAAAGCTTACTTACTACAACCACTATATCACAATAAAAATCTATTTCAAAATAAAAAATGGCTTTTTTACAAAAATTTTTCAAAAAATGTGATTTTATCGTGCTTTAGGGGCATATATAGTAATTTTTTTATGACTGTTTTGGCTTGAACATTAATTTTTTTGACTCATAACATAAGGGTATGGAGACGTGTTTATGGATTATGTTTTGATAGATAAAAAGTCTACGTTTATTGATAAGGAAACAAAAATTGGCAAAAACGTTATAATTTATGAAAATAACCGCATTGACGGCAGGTCGGTAATTGAGGATAATGTGACAATTTTCCCTAATTGTTATATCGCCAATTCAATTATTGGCAAGGGTTCAAAAATTTATACATCTGTCATTGAAAACTCAAATATTGGCAGGTGTGCGTTTGTCGAGCCGTTTTCGCTTATTAAGGGTTCGATTGTTAGGGAAAAGTGTAAGGTTCAAGCGTTTTCGAAGTTGAAAAATGCGAAAATTGATAGTTAAATTGAAGTTTCTTTCAAAAAAAGACGGATTAGTTCGTCTTTTTTTATTGAAATTGAGATAATAAAGTGATAATATAATACATATTATTCGCAAATAGAGAGGACAAATTTATGATTGATATTAACATTATTAGAAACAACCCTGATGTTGTTAAAGAAAACATTAAAAAGAAATTTCAAGATAGCAAACTTGTTTTAGTTGATGAAGTTATTGCTCTTGATAAAGAAAACAGAGCACTTAAGCAAGAAGGCGACGATTTGAGAGCTCAAAGAAACAAACTTTCTGGTGAAGTTGGAAAACTTATGAAAGAAAAGAACTTTGAAGAGGCTGAAAAAATCAAGGCTCAAGTTAAAGCAGGTGCTGAAAGAATTGTTCAAATTGAAGCAAAACAAGCAGAGATTGATGCAGAAATCAAAAATCGTATGATGATTATTCCAAACATCATTGACGAGTCCGTTCCTATTGGCGAAGATGATACTCACAACGTTGAAGTTGAAAGATTTGGTGAGGCAAAAGTTCCTGAATATGAAATTCCTTACAACGCTGACATTTTGGAGGCTATTAATGGTCTTGACAAAGAAAGCGCTGGAAGAACTTCAGGTGCAGGATTCTATTATTTGCTTGGTGATGCTGCGCGTCTTCACGAGGCTATGCTTGCTTATGGCAGAGACTTTATGATTGACCAAGGGTTCACATACGCAATCCCTCCATTTATGATTCATAGCGACGTTGTTACTGGCGTTATGAGTTTTGCTGAAATGGACGCTATGATGTATAAGATTGAAGGCGAAGACCTTTATTTGATTGGAACTAGTGAACACTCTATGATTGGTAAGTTCAAAGACCAAATCATTCCAGAAGACAAACTTCCTATCTGTATGACATCTTATTCACCTTGTTTTAGAAAAGAGGGTGGTGCTCACGGTTTGGAAGAAAGAGGAATCTACAGAGTTCATCAATTCGAAAAACAAGAAATGATTGTTCTTTGCAAACAAGAAGATGCTCTTGACTGGTATAACAGAATGTGGAAATACACAGTTGAAATCTTTAGAAATCTTGAAATTCCAGTTCGTCAACTTGAATGTTGTTCAGGTGACCTTGCAGACCTTAAAGTTAAATCTTGTGACATTGAGGCGTGGAGCCCAAGACAACAAAAATTCTTTGAAGTTGCATCTTGTTCAACACTTGGCGACGCTCAAGCAAGAAGACTTAATATTCGTGCAAAAGGCGCAAACGGAAACTATCTTGTTAACACTCTTAACAACACAGTTCTCGCAAGCCCAAGAGCGCTTATTGCGTTCCTTGAAAACCACTATATGCCAGACGGCTCAATCACAATTCCTGAGTGTTTGAGACCATATATGGGTGGCAAGGCTGTTATTGAAGCAAAAAAATAAACAAACAAAAAACACACTTAACTTAAGTGTGTTTTT
Organism: Clostridiales bacterium; assembly: GCA_015055905.1. Taxonomy (GTDB): domain Bacteria; phylum Bacillota; class Clostridia; order Christensenellales; family UBA1242; genus RGIG1681. Next base: position 19,633 of record SVHI01000003.1, read on the forward strand.
ATTTTGCAAATTATTTCTTTGAATAAGCTCTGCTTTCGCCGTGGATTTCAAAACCATAGATAACCCATTGGAAGTCTGCTTGACCGTTGTCTGTGTCAAAAAGTTCAAGTGAGTTTAAAATATCAATAGTAATTGTTGCGCCAGTTGCTTTTGCTACGGCTTTTCCAATATTGAATGTGCACTTTGTTGCTTTTCCTGCTTCAGGAATGAATGTGCATTGTTCACTAGCAATGTTGGTTGGTGGCTCTTCAGAAGAAGTCTTTTTAAGTGATTCTTCATCTGCCATATTTGTCATTGAAACGTTAACAATCATTTCGCTTGTGCTTGATGCTGTGGTGTAAACATAGAAAGAAATTGATTCAACATACATTTTATACATCCAAACGGTGTTTGCAGTGAGTTCAAACTTTACATACTTTCCAAGTTTTTCTTCATCAAATTTTGTGTCGGTTATAAATGAAACGTCTTTTGTGCTCTTTGCTTCAAGTTGATAATATGAAACAGTCATTTCGCTGTTTAGGTAAGTTGCAAGGTCAATGGCAGGGAGTGGGTCAGCTTTTTTGCAACCTGCTAAAAACAGCACAGGAATGAGCAATATAGCAAATAATGATTTTAGTAGTTTGTTTTTCATAGGTTTTCCTTTAATTGTAGATTATATGAACCAAATAATGATTCTTTTAGACTTCTAAGTAATGCTATCCAAACGTTTTCGCCGTTATAGACAACAACTCTAACGTTTCCACAAATATCTTCATAGGCAATTTGACCGATATGTCGGCTGTCGTTTGAGTGGTTTCTGTTGTCACCCATAACGAAATATTTGTTTTCACTTACTTTGATTGATGTTTTTCTTTGTTCGTCAGGCAATGTATCATTTTCAAGGTTTGGTGCAATGTAGTTAAAATAGCCGCTTGAAGAACCTTTTATAAAAAACATTGGTTCAAGTGTGTTTTCTTCTTCATTAAGTTCAACAGGGTTTCCATTTGGGTCCTTAACTGAAATTATATAAAAAATTTTATTTCCGTCAATACCTGAATAGTGAAATGTTATTGTGTCACCAGGACGTGCCACAACTCTTTTTATGAAGAAATCAACTTCTTGGGTTGGAGTTTTTGGGATATATTGGTCTTTTTCATTTGAAACAATAACGACGTCGCCAATATTATAACTCGATTTTTTTCGATATAAAACCGTGTCGTTGTTTTGGTCGTCAGTTTCACTCAAAACCTTAGCGTTTATTGTTGGTTGCATACTCGTTCCAAGAACGGCGATTGGGGAGTAGTAGACTCCACAAAAAAACAAAAACAATAAAAACACAATTCCAAAGGTATGCAAGAAATGAAACTCCCAACGATTTGTTCTGTAAGCCGATTTTTTAGGCTGCTCAAGTGATTGGGTTTCTTCTTGTTCCAGGTTTGAATTATCTAATGGCTGAGCCTCTTCAGGTTCAATTTTGGTTTCGTTTTCCTCAAAATTCTCCATATAACAATTATATTATACTATTTTTCATTTTTAATCAATATTTTTTTTGATTTAGATGTCTCTATTGTGTCAAAAAAGAGATTTTTTTAAAATTAAGTGGAAATAACATTTCATTTATGATATAATCTGCTTATGAAAAAGTTATATTATGCAACATTTGAAAAAGGATTTGGCGAAGTTGTTAAGTCCATTATTAAAAAATTAGATAAAAATTCGAGAATAAAAACACTCTATGACAATGCAGTGTTGTTTTTTGCTGACGAGCATTTCAAAATGAGAAACTCTTGTTTTGATTCGGCTTTTGTTGTGCTTCATAACACCCACAAACAAGGCGTTGGTGCAATCAATATTGAAATGAAAACACTCTTAGAGAAAAAAGACCTAAAAATTAGTCTTCCAAGAGAGACTTCAAGTTTCAAACTTTCAATCTTGAAAGAAAATGAAAGGGTAATGGTTGATAATCATTTGAAAACCGCTTTTGAAACAATGCTTAAACGTGTTACAAAGAAAACAATTAGTTTCTTTGCAGAAACTGAACTTGTGCTCCTTGCAAAAGAAGACGGCGAAACAATGTTTATGAGAGCCGTTGACACTGGCACAGAATTTAAGAAAATTACAACCAAATTTGGCTTGAAACCACAACTTGCATACTTAATGAACTATCTTTCAAATCCTGCAACAAATGAGGTTTCACTCGATGCTTTTGCGGGTAAGGGAATTGTTTCAAGTGTGAGAGCGATTGCGTTTAACAAAGCAAATGTTATCGCAGCGAACGAAGAGGAAGAAGAGGCAAAGGCACTTAGAAAACTCTCAAAGACATTAAAACCCGCTGGCTTTTCTGTTTTGAACTATGACTTTTTAAGCGAAGAGTTCCCAATCAAGTTTATTGATAAAATTGTAACCGATTTAACAAACATCGGTTTTGCACAAGTTGAAACATATAGAAGATTCTTTGAAAAGTGCTTTGCATTGGGAGTTAAAACAGTTGTTGTTGCCATTGGCAAAAACTATGACGTATCAAGGTTTATTTCAGGGAAATATGATATTGAGTGTGAAATAGAAGCTCAAAAATTAAATGTTTACAAATTAAAAATAAGGGGTTAACCCTTATTTTTTTCTTCTTTTTCTTTCTCTTCAGCAAGTTCTCTTTCGAGGTCTTTGAAAATTTGTTGTTTTTCTTTTCTTGCGTTCATATCATTGTATTTTTTAGAAAGCATTTTGCCTTGTGATTCAACATAGATTCTTGGAATTAAAAATAAAACTACAAAAATTGAAGACTCAACAATGATTTGATGAACAAAAACAAATACGATTGATGTGATAAACATAAAAAATCCAACAACCATATAGCCGTGATTGGCTGAAAAGTGTGATTGACGCCAAATAAACTCTGTTGTAATTGTTCGTTTTGAATAGATGCCAAGTTTGTGTTTATAAGGCATTGTTTTGAGTTTTATGCCATAGAAGAACACAAGCAGTGATATCGGCAAGAATAACGAAAGCGATGTTGGGATAAGGCTTTTTGCGCCGAGCACAAATGTTGTTTCGGTGCAGAAATAACTGTAGCCCAACATATTTTCATATAGGAACAGGATGACAAGTTCAGTCATTATGATTTTTACAGATTCCTTTTTTGTTAAAACGAAGAATGTGGCAAAAACCAGTGGCAAACAGATTCCAATTAAAAGGAACCATTTTGAACCCAAAACTGCAATGTTTCCGTTTGGGTGAGTGAAATAAGGAACTTTGTCTGGAACCAACAAAAACAAAAGTGTTAGGCACACTGCCAAATTTAATATAGATACAACTATGATTTTTATATTATTTTTTTTCATAGATTTATGGTAGTTGATAAAATTTTTTTTGTCAACAAAAACCAGACCTTTTGAAGGGTCTGGCTGTTTTTAGTTTGTGCTGAGTTTGTTGATTACGACGTCGCCGCAAAGCACTTCGGTGTATGAGTAGGAAAGAGGGTTTTTGCCTCCGCCAATATTCACTGTGAAAATGCTTGGATAGACATTTTCAATCACGCCTTGATATTTTTCAATTTTTCTTCTGCCTTTGTTTATTTCCATTGAAATACTAGAACCTTTTAGTTTTCCAATTTCTTCAATAACCGTTGAAACATTTGTGTTTACTTTTCTCATAGTCATCTCCTCTAAGTTTGATTTTTTCCGTAAAATTAAAATTTATTCAAAAAATGTAATATTTCTTATTTTGGCATAATAGACTATTGCTAGTGGGGGATTTGTATGGAAAATTTGGCAATTGGTGCTAGAAAAAAGATTACTTTAGATAAATATTTTTCAAGTGTAAAAGTTGTCGTTGCAAATGGTATTAAAGACATTGTAAAAACTTCAGTTAGGGCAGATGTTTTGTCGAATGAAATCACTAATAACTTTGTGGTTTTGACGGGCAAACTTTTTGTCGATTTGGTTTATTTGAGTGAGGAAAACGTGGTTGAATCTTCAAGCAATGTCATTGATTTTGTTGAGAGACAAAAGTTTGATTTTTCTCTTGCTGACCTTTCGGTGACAGATGATGTAAATGTTGAAAAAATCGCGTTTTCTGGCAGCGAAGTGGTTTGTGACATTGCTCATAAAACTGAAATTTTTGGAATTCAAAAATATATGGTTTGCAAGGTTGATGACAATGAAAAAGAACTCGTTTTCAAGAAAAAGACAATTGAGTGTTTAAACTTTATTGCAGCAGGGGAAGATAGATTTGTTGTTGCTGAAGAAGTTGAGTCAAACTTAAAGACTCCTGTGATTTTGTCTAACAGTGCAAAACTTGTGATTAGTGAAATCGTGCCAGCGGTTGACAAAATTGTTATCGATGGAAAGGTTATTGTTTCGACTTTATATAAAGACGAAGACGATGTTGGCGAAACGCAAAAAGATATTGAGTTTAGACAAGAAATTGAGGTTAAGTCGGCATCGCTTTCAATGGTTGCAGACGCACTTGTTAGAACTACAAACATTTCAGTTGTTGCAGACGAAAAAGACGGGAAAACAACAATTTCTTATGTTGTTGACCTTTATGCAAAAGCCTATTTATTTGAAAATGTTAGTGTTTTAACTTTTGATGATGTGTTTTCACTTAAAAATGAAATTGTTCCAACCTATGATTATTTAGAACTTTCTAGTGAAGACGGCTATAAGTTTGACACTGATATGATGCTTTTTCAAACCGATATTTCAGGGCTAAGTGACTTTGATGATATGATTGGTGTTTATATGCCAAGACTTGAGAGTGTTGAGTTTGTTGACGGCGGTGAAAATGTTGTGATTAACTCGAAAATTTCCGCTATTGCGCTCTATAAAACATTGAATGGAATTCAAAAACTTGACCTTGTTTATGATGCGAAATTTGAGACTGACAAAGATATTTCAAAGGCAGTTTCAAAGATTGTTCCAACAATTTCAGTTTCATCATTTAAAGTTAAGGCAGGAAAGGACCTTGAAACATCGTTCTCGCTTGGCTACAAAATTTTATATGAAAAAACTCAGGTTGAAAAATATGTTAAGTCTTTTGAAATGAAACAAGAAAAACAACAAGATGATTCAGCGGTTAGAGTTTATATTTTAAAAGAAAGTCAAGACCTTTTTGAAGTGGCTAAAGTTTTAAATGTTAAGCCTGAAATTATCGCTGAACAAAATGAAGTTGACGGGGTGCTTGAATCTGGTCAAAAAGTTTATATTTACTCGCCATTAAATAATTAACCAAAGCAATAGACAAAACTGTTCAAATGTGTTAAAATTGGGTTAGTTTATTTTGGAGAGTAATATGGATAAACGATATGTGAGTTCAAAGGAAAAAGAAAACCTTTACAATGAAAGAAATTTGTTTTTGCTCAACATTAGGGAACTTAGAGATATTGGCAGAAAGCTTGGTGTTGTTTCGCCAACAACAATGAAAAAAGAAGTTCTTGTTGATAGCATTTTAAAAATAATTTATGGCGAAGTTAAAACCGAAGTTAGAAGTGCTTATGGCAGACCTAGCGTTCGCGAGTTTGACATTAATCATTATTTAGAAAAAATCAAGAAAAGGTCACAGCTTTCGCCTGATGATGTTGACTCGGTTTTCAAGGTTGCTAGCCACGAAGAAAAAGACCTCACAAACGAGGTTGTTCAACGCATTTTTGTTGAAGATAATGGCAAATTCTTTATTAGAGAAAGAGGATTTGTTGCATCTAAAACCGACATTGAAGTTTCTCGCGAGACCGTTGAAAAGTTTGGCTTAGAGAACTTTGACGTTGTTGAGGTTATTGTTGAAGCAGAAGTGTTTAAAATTATTTCTGTTAATGGGGAAATGGTTAATGACCTTAATTCAACCATTAAGCAAACCGCTAAGTCTGGTCAAAAACAGGTTTTTAATTTACGCACAAAAGAAGAAATACAAAAAGAAATTAGAGATTTAGAAAAAAGTTGCGAAGACAACAATGTTCATTTGATGGTGTTCTCAAGCGATGAATATTTTGGAAAGAACACACACTGTGTAGTTGTTGAAAATGATGAACAACCAAACAAGGTTTACAAAAAACTTGTTAGTTTTGTTGATGCTTGTGAAAAGTGTGTTTTTGAAAATAAAAACATTGTTGTTGCAGTTGATGTTTTCGACTTTGTTAATGACGCTATTGATTCGTTTGGAAATGAGTCTTCTGCAAGAATAAAAAAACATCTCCAACAAAAGTTTGAAACACTTTTGAAGCTTGGAAATGCTTTGAATATTTACAAAATTGAAAATGAAAGAAAATATTAATTTGATAGAGTTGCGTTTTCGATTATAAACCTATCAAAGTCAATAGATTCAACAAAGTCTCTTGGGAGAAATGTTGTGTTATTAAAGTCCACATAATTCGTTATGTGGCTTTTTAATATAAGGGGAGTTGGAATGTCGAGTTCGTGGCAAATTTTCTCGAGATGCTTGAAAAGTGTTGCTTCCGAAAAATTGTCTATGCTTTCATAGATGTATGACCTTGTTATTTTTCCTTCAAGGGTTGTTCTTGCCCAAATTCTAATCATAACTACTCCTAAAAAATTTATAGGCTTATAATAACAAAAATAAAAAAATATAGCAACTAAATCATTTTCAAAATTAGATTGACAAATCTAAAAAATAGTATATAATACTAATGTAATTTTTATATTTGCTTAGGGAGGCAAAATATGGCAGAGTTATTTATAACAGAAGAGGGAAAAGCTGAAAAAGAAGAAAGATTGAGATATTTGAAAAACGTTAAAAGACCAGAAGTTCTTGATAAACTCAAAGTTGCTCGTGACTTTGGTGACCTTAGCGAAAACTCAGAATATGACGCAGCAAAAAAAGAACAAGCATTTGTTGAAACTGAAATTGCTCAAATTGAAGAAACACTTAGAAAAGCAAAAATCATTTCTGCAAAAGAAGTTAAAAATGATGAAGTTAGTGTTGGAAACAGCGTTGTAGTTTTCGATATGGATTTTGAAGAAGAAGACACATACAAAATTGTTGGTGTTATTGAAAGTGACCCAAACAAAAACTATGTTTCAAATGAATCTCCAATCGGCAAAGCGCTTTTAGGAAAGAAGGTTGGTGAAATCGCTGACATTGAAACTCCAGAAGGTGTTATTCAAATGAAAGTTTTGAAAATCTTTTAAAATATGGCATTCGTGCCATATTTTTTTTGTAACAATTAATATTCTTGACTTTAAACCAGATTTTAATTAAAGTATTATTAGGTGGATTATGCTGAATTTCGATAAACTAATTTTTTCAAGCAATGCATATAATATATTGTCTCTTGACTGCAAGTCAAAGAGGATTTCTCACGCCTATTTATTTGCGAGCAAAGATGAAAACCTCTTAAAGAGATTTTGCGAGGTTTGTGCAAAGCTTTTTATTAATCTTGACCCAAGCGCAAACGAAGAAAAAAACAATCTCAGGATTGACAAGGGTGTCCACCCAGATGTTAAGTTTTTTGGACTTGATAAAACCATTAACACTGAAACAGCAAAAGACATTGTTGAGCAGGCGAGTTACAGCCCGTTTGAGAGTGACAAAAAAGTGTTTGTTTTGTGGAATGTTGGTTCAATGAATGAGGCGTCACAAAACAAGATTTTAAAAACTATTGAAGAACCACCAGAAAACACATTCTTTGTGCTTGCTGCAAACAGTACAGTTAAACTTTTGCCAACAATTTTGTCAAGAATCAAACTTATTGAAATTGATGAGTTAAAGGCAGAACAAATCTATGAGATGTTAGTGGAATCTGGGGTTGAAAAAACCAGAGCAGAAATTTGTTCAAGCTCAGCAAGGGGAAATGCAACCTATGCAGAAAAACTTGCGACTGATGATGGATTTTTAGATTTTTATAATCAAATTGTTTCTGCGTTTTTTGAGATAAACGGAAGCCGTGATGTTTTGAAATTTTCTAACATTTTCAATGCAAAAACAATAAACAAAAGAGAGTTTTTGGACATATTTATGATGATTGCTAGAGACGTTTCAATGATTATTGCGAAAAATGACGGCTTGGTGGTTAATAAAAACTTGATTTCAAAATTAAAAGTTGTGGCGTCAATGCTTAACTTTGACGCTGTTAGTGAAGTTATAAAAGAATGTTTGGAACAAAAGAAAAACCTTGACTATAACGTTAATGGAACTAGTGTTATTGATAGCGTTCTTTTTAAACTTGCGGAGGTAAAGGTAAAATGCAGAAGATTATTGGCTTAAAGAAAAATGGCGACAACTCAATCTATTATGTTGCAAACAATGGCGAGTATAAGGTTGGTGACAAGGTTGTTGTTGATATGGACGATTTTTTGTCGGTTGCAACAGTTGTTCGTGATGATGTTAACTTGAAAGAGCAAGTTGATGATGTTAACAAAATTGTGAGACTTGCCAGCGACGCTGATGAGAAAAAATATATTGAACTTCAAGGCAAAGCAAAAACACATATTCCTGCAATCAAGAAAAAATCACTTGAACTTGGGCTTATGATGAAGTTTGTGAGCGCCGAGTTTAGTTTGGATAATTCAAAAATAATGATTGTGTTCTCAAGTGAGGAAAGAGTTGACTTTAGACAACTTTTAAAAGACCTTGCAACACTCCTCAAAACAAGAATCAAACTCAAACAAGTTGGTCAAAGAGATGAAGTGAAGATGATGGGCGGTGTTGGACCTTGCGGAGAGCCTTGCTGCTGTGCAAGATTCTTGAAAGGTTTTGAACACGTAACTGTAAAAATGGCAAAGGTTCAAGGTTTGTCACTTTCTCCAACAAAAATTAATGGTGTTTGTGGCAGACTTATGTGCTGTTTGGGTTATGAATCAGAAATGTATGAAAAAATCTTGGCGAAAATGCCAAAGATTAACAGTGAAGTTGTTTGTCCAAACGGAAAGGGAACAGTTGTTTATAATGATATTTTGAGAGAAAGAGTTTCGGTTAAACGCCAAACAGAAAGTGATAGCATTGTTGTTGAGGACTTTGACCTTTGTGAAATTGAAGGTTTCGGTGACGGGAAAAAGAAAGAAAAGCACGAAGAAAAACCTCAAAATGACAAAAAGGATAAGCCTTTCAAAAAGGAAAACAGAGAAAACAAAAAGCCTGAAACTAAAAACGAACCTGAAGTTATTGAACTTGGATTAAAACAAGGTGAAAAGAAAGAAAATAACTTTAAAAACAACCACAAGAAAAAATTTCATAAAAATAATAAAAACAAACCTCAATAGGTTGAAAAACATTTCAAAAGTTGTATAATAAAAATGTATAAAAAATTTAGGAGATGAAAAATATGGCATACAAAATTGATGAAGAAAAATGTGTAGGTTGTGCAGCTTGCGTAGACGCTTGCCCAGCAGCAGCAATCACTCTTGGTGATGACGGAAAAGCTCACATCGACGCTGAAAAATGCATTTCTTGCGGAACTTGCGCAGCAGTTTGCCCAGTAGGTGCACCAGTTGAAGAATAATCTGGTTCACGAGGGTGAAAGACTTGATGACCTTGAATATAATGATTTGAAACTTATTCAAAATATAAAAGGCTACAAGTTTTCAACCGACTCGGTGATACTTGCAAACTTTGGTCACGCAAGACCAAACGATGTATATGTTGATTTGTGTAGCGGCTCGGGTGTAGTCGCTATACTTTTTTCGTGTAAGAATAATTTGAACAAGGCTTATGCTTTGGAACTTCAGCCAGCACTTGCTGATATGGCAAAAAGGTCGATTGAGTTTAATGGCCTTGAAGAAAAAATTGAGGTTATCAATGATGATTTGTTGAATCTTGACAAGGTTTTTGGCTGTGAAAAGGTTGATGTTATCACAGTTAACCCACCATATAATGAGGTGGGCGAGACTTCGGTTACTGACGAAATCGCAATAGCCACTCACGAATTGAAAACTAATCTTGAAACCATTGCAAGAGTTTCAAGCCGTGCGCTTAAGTTTGGTGGGAAACTCTATATGGTTCATAGAGCCGACAGGCTTGCTAGCATTATTTACGAATTGAAAAAAAATAAGCTTGAACCAAAGGTTATGAGGGTTGTTTATCCAAAAGTGGGAAAAGAACCAAACCTTGTTTTGATTGAAGCAAAAAAGGGTGCCAAACCTGGTTTAAAGATTATGCAACCCTTAATTTTGAATAATGAAGACGGAACCGAAACTGAAGAACTTAAAAAAATCTATTCAAGAAAATAATCAAATTATTCTGCAGACTGCGCACGAAATCACTGCGCCAATCAATGCAGATAGCAAACAAACTGGGATAACATATCTCAGTTTTTTTATTTTGGTTGTCGAAAAGTATACCGCAATAACATAAAAAGTTGTTTCAGAACAACTCATAATGACGCTTGCACATTTTGAAATGTAACTATCGGGACCATAGATTGAAAATAGGTTTGATAACATTCCAATCGAGCCAGAGCCTGTGAAAGGTCTCAAGATTAAAAATTCAGTCAGTTCACTGGGAATTCCCAAAAACCCGAATACGGGGGAAGTTAGTTTTGAAATTTCACTTGATAGTCCGCTGGCTTCCAAAAGTTCAACGATTGAGAAAATTGCCACAAGATATGGAAAGGTGTTGATGCAAAGGTCAATGGCGTTTCTTGCGCCAGAAACAAAGCAATCATAGGCGTTTATTTTTTTAAATAGGCTATAAACCAAAATTAAGACAATGAAAACAGGAATAATATAATTAGCCATTTGTTTTGTCCTTTTTTCTGTCAAAAATAAAGTGGAATAAATAAACCAACAAAATTGCGATGGCGGTTGAGATTATTGAGCATAAAATCGATGGAAGAATTATTGCTGTTGGCTCTTTGCTGCCAGCACTTGCTAGCATACCGATGATTGATGTTGGCAGAAGCTGAACGCTTGAACAACTGATTGCAATTAGCATTATCATTGGAAAGGTTATTGTTGATTTATCTTTGTTGTCTTTTTGCATAGATTCGATTGCTTTGATGCCCAGAGGCGTTGCCGCGCCGCCCATTCCTAAGAGATTTGCTGAGATGTTCATTGATACGTATTGTTTACTTTCATTTGAAAGGTTGCACTTGCCAAATATTTTGTTTATAATGGGTGATAGAAATTTGGATAATTTTTGTGATAGTCCGCTCTTTTCGAGAATCATAAAAAGACCCATCCAAATTGCATAGATTGCACAGAGACTAAATGACAGTTTTACGGCGCTGTTTGACGCAGTTAAAAGACCTGACAAAACTTGTGTTGGGTCGCCAAAACACAATGCGATTATGCTTATAACAAATAGAAAAATCCAAATCTTGTTCATATTAAAAAATATGAATAAAGTTTTAAATTTATGAGGTTAAAATGATAGATACTCACGCACACCTGAATTATTTTGACGACTTAGACTCGCTTGTTGAAAAAATGAGCGAAGACGGGCTTGATTATATTGTCAATATCGGCACAACAGTCAAAGATTCAATTCAAGGTGTTGAACTTGCAAATAAATATGAAAAAGTATACACAACTGTAGGAATTTATCCTGAATATTCGCTTGATGTGACAAAAAATGACCTTGACACTATCAAAGACCTTGCAAAAAACGAAAAGGTTGTTGCTATAGGTGAAATTGGGCTTGATTATCACAGAGAAGATTATGACAAAATCACACAGCGTGAAATTTTGATAAAACAACTTGAAATTGCTGACGAAATGGGGATTCCGTTTTGTATTCATTGCAGGGGAGCGGTCCAAGACCTTTATGAGATATTAAGTTCACATAAGCATTTGATTAATCATTCGGGGCTTATGCACTGCTACAGTGAGGGTACTAAGTGGGCAATGAAGTTTGTTGAACTTGGGCTCTATATCAGCCTTGCGGGGAACATAACTTACAAAAAAAGCGATAGGGAGTTTTTGAAAGATTTGCCGCTTGATAGGATTTTGTTTGAAACTGATTCGCCATATCTTTCGCCAGAGCCACTTAGGGGCAGAAAAAATGAGCCAAAAAATGTTAGGGTTACAATGGAAAGAGTTGCGAAAGAAATTGGCATTTCAAGTGAAGAACTTGAGAAGATTTCAACTGAAAATGCTAGAAGATTTTATTTTAGAATAAAATAAAAAAGGAAAAATTATGGGAAACTTTACATTCAAAAAGAAATTTGGTCAAAACTTTTTGTCAGACAAAAATTTGCTTAACGAAATTGTGGCAAAGGCTGGCGTTACAAGTGATGACGTTGTTGTTGAAATTGGTGCAGGAAAAGGCGCGCTCACAGAGGCGATTTCTGCCGCAGCAAAAAAAGTTTATTCCTTTGAGGTTGACAAGGAGTTAATTGATTATTTAACCGAAAAATTTGACGGAACAAATGTTGAATTTGTGTTTAAAGATGTTATGGATATTAGCGATAAAGAACTGCACGAGATTGTTGGTGGGAAGTTTAAACTTGTTGCAAATTTGCCATATTATATAACCTCGCCAATTCTCACAAGATTTTTGCAAAATGAATATTTGGAATCGGCAACAGTTATGGTTCAAGAAGAGGTTGCTGACCGCATTATTGCTGGGCCAAGAACAAAAGATTATGGCGTTTTGACTGTAATGTGCCAACTTTTAGGCGAGACAAAAAAGGTTTTGAGAGTTAACAGAAAAATGTTCTATCCTGTGCCAAATGTTGATTCAGCGGTTGTCAAAATTGAAAAATATAAACATAAAGAAGAAATTGATTACAATAAACTCATTGCGTTTGTTAAAAAATCATTCACAATGAGAAGAAAAAAACTCTCTGCCAATCTTGAAACTGCAAGGTTTTCAAAACAGGCAATAGAAGAGGTTTTGGTGGACAATGGATACCTTGCCACAACCAGGGCAGAGGAACTTTCAATTAATGACTTCAAGAGATTATATTGGTTGTTTTTGGATATAATTGGCTAAAGTGGCATAAATTGTTTAAATTGAACTATTTAAACATCTTGACAAAGGCTATTAAAAATTTATAATATAAATCATATTACAATGGAATTAGAGGGCTCTATGAAAAAATTACTTAAAAGTTGTTTGGCTGTAGCACTTGTGTTCATCACAGCATTTAGCTTTGTTGGATGCGGAACAAAACTTTCAGCAACAACAGTTGACACTTCAAAAGTTAAGGTTGTAAACGGCGTTTCAACAAATGGTGGAATGACCGCAATTTATGACGGATATTTATACTTTATCAACGGAACAAAAACCAATGATGGAACAAACTTAAAGAAAAACACAAAATCTGCAATCTGCAAAGTTGCTTATAACGAGGCAACAGGTGAGACATCTGGTGATGTTGAAGTTGTGGTTGATGGTCTTGTTGGTTTTGAAGACGGTTCTATTAGATTTTATGGTGACTTTATGTATTATGCTGTTCCTTGCAGTGACAAAAACTACAAGGGCGATGTTTTGTATAACAAGACAACATTTATGAGATATGACCTTGTTAACAAAAAGGCTTATGAAGTTTACACAACTGAACTTAACAGCGCAGATGAAAAGATTTCTTATGCATACTATGTTGTTGATAGCACTCTCAACTTGGTTGTTTATGAAACAAGCAACAAAACAATCACAAGTTTGAAAGTTGACAAAAAGGTTGCTCAAAATTATCAAATTGCTAATGTAACTGGCTGTGTTATGAGTGAAAACAATGGCGTTGTTGTTACACCAAACGCTACTATTGACGCAAACTCTTATGTGTTCTACACAAAAGCACCTGAACAATATGAAGCAGTTCAATCAGGTTCAAAGGTTTATAGAACATCTTCAGTTAAAGACAATAGTTTCTTGCTTTCAACAGGTCACACTGTTACTCTTGATTCAATTATGGCTGGAAAACTTATCACAACATCAAATGATATGGTTTATCTCCACGAAATCAAAGGTTCAACAACCGATACACTCAAGTTTGAAGAAAACTGTATTTCTTATGCAGTTTATGACAATGCAATTTTCTTGGAAAACTATGCTATTGAATACACAACTGATGCTGAACCAGTTGCACAGCTTGTTAAAAAACAAGGCAATGTTTGTGTTCTTTACATCTCAAATGAAACATTCTACTTTATGATTATGGACTGGACTTCTGGTCACGAACTTCCAGCAGAAAAAATCACATCTCTTCACGATGTGAAAGATGTTGTTCTTTATGCTATTGCTCAAGTTGAAGAAATTGTTGTTGAAGACGACGCATCAACAGAAGATGTTAATGAAGAAGAAAAGAGAACAGTTCTCTTTGCAATCTATTCAGTTGAAAGTGTTATGTATAAGGTTGAAATTGCAGAAGTTAAAGACGAAAACACTCTTGTGATTTCACACTGGACAAACCCAATCAAACTTGCATCAACAAAGATTGCTGCTGCAACAGGTCTCTTGGTTCCTGAAGTTATTGGTGAATATTTATTCATTATGTCAGAAGATTCAAGCAAAAATGTTTATATGTATAAGATTGCTTTGAATAACAAAGAATCAAGCACAAAAGAAGCAACAAAAATCTGGCTCGAAGAAAAATAAGACAAACAAAAAGGTAAACAGAAATGTTTACCTTTTTTTGTGTTTAAAAAATTTTTAATGGTTTGCTTTATATTCTTTCAAGGCTCTTGCGAGTTGGTCAGGACAAGATGTTCCTGCTCTGCATTGAATTCCTTCTAAGAGGGAAATGACTTCGTCAACAGGTCTGCCTTCAGCGAGTTTTGCAACGCCTTGAGTGTTTCCCATACAGCCGCCATTGAATTTAACGTGTGTAACGATGTTGTTTTCAACTTCAAAGTCGATTGTTCTTGAGCAAACGCCACTTGTTCTATAAGTTTCCATTTGTTTAATCTCCATCAATTAAAATTCTATAAAGTTCGCCGTAAACCTCACCAGCGCATTTGTTCCATTTATTGAAAACGGTTTTTGCTTCGGCACGGTTTGCAACGTTCAAACTAAGTTCGAGTTTTGTTCCAAGAGGTTCCAAAATTTTAAGCCTAACGGTGTAGGTTCCGTCTGGGTTTTGATAATAGTCTTTGAAATATTCTTGTTTTCTTTTATATTCTTGGCGGTTCTTTTTGATAAACAAGCCAATTTCTTTTCTTGTTGAAGATGGAATCTTCATAAAGAAATAGTTTAAACAATCTCGACCTTCTTGAGTAATTTTGTAATATTCGGTTTTTGAAGTAACTGTTGAAAAAATAAATCTTGCTTGAACGAGGTCAGGGAGTATTTCAGTGAGGGTCATATATGTTAGCCAGTCATTTTGGCTGCAACACATATCGTTCAGCGTTTCTTTGGTTATTGGAATTTCCATTTGGTCGAAAACATATAATAAAATTAATTTACTAACTGTTGTGTCCATATTATACCTTTATAAAAAATTCTATAAACATCATAACATATGTTCAAGAAAAAAGAAATACAATATGACGATTTTCGTAAAAATTTTAGACATTAGTTTGAGTTTAGTTGTTTGAATAATTTTTATATGCTAAAATTTAAGTGTAGGTGGACTATGGCCAAAAATAACACAAACATTGAAATTGATAACTTCCTCAATGCTATTAGTAGTATGTTGGAGTCGAAATATATATTAATTGATAGAAAAATTTCCGATATTTTGTATGCTATTGCAAACACCGAAGCGGTATATCACGTGATTGCAAAAAGTATGATTAACTTTGATTTTAGACAGTCTTGGAATAGGGCGGTTAACTCAACATTTATAAAACTCCCTGAAAAAGATGCTGACAGAATTGCATTTATATTCTGTTTTTTGAATAACATTGACGATAAAAATCTTGACATAACAATGGTTTTGGATAAATATTTCTCTTATGATGCTGAAACAAAGCCTTATGAACTTTTTTGCAAAAACATCATTGTTGAGTTCAAGATGCTTATTTTGAAAGAACTTGGGCTTGGCTATCAAAAAGAAGTGGTTTTTGAGGGTGAGCCTGAAAATGTTGACGAGTTTGAAATGCTTTCAAATCTTTTAAGAGATTTTGCGCACATTGTTATTGTTAAGAAAAAAGTTAAGGTTGTGGGAATGAAAAAAGACAATCTCATTGACATTGCGTTAACTTTTTCAAAGGTTGCATTAGACAGAAATGCAGAGTATTTTGGAGCATTTTTGTTAATGATTAACTCAGCGATATCAAAAAATAAAGAATTGAAAGAGAAATTTAAACCAATAAATAATTTAGCAAACGATATAATGGAGAAGTCAAATGAAACACGTTAAAGATTTTGATAAGGAAAAAATTGCCGAATATACAGATGAAGAACTTAAAATGTTCATCAACCAAATCATAATGCAAAGAAGTGTTTTGCAACAAAAATGCGCTGATGAAATGCAAGTTTATCTTGGAAACGAAAAGTTTGATATCTATTCTAGGTCAGGTGAGAGAAAGATTAACAAAATCTCTGAAAAATATGCAGGATATTTTGCTGGTGCAGACTATTTGGAAGAAATCATTAACACCGAACTCAAAAAGAGAGAAAAATATAACGAAGAGCAAAAATATAGCGGCAGAAGCATCGTTAGAAGAGAGATGTCAAAAGAAGAGTTCTTGGAAAAAGAGCAAGACAAAACTTGGGCGTATAAATCTAAAATTGAGTAAAATTTTATAAAAAATTATTGCAAAAACAAACTGTGTATGCTATACTTTGTGAGTGAACAAAATATGGCATCATAGTCTAGCGGCTAGGACGCACGCCTCTCACGCGTGAGACCGGAGTTCGATTCTCCGTGGTGCTACCAATAAAAAAAAGGAAGAACGAAAGTTCTTCCTTTTTTTATTTGCACCACAAGAAAATGCGAACTTGACGAGGAATGAAATGACGAGCAAGTTCGATGGCGTAGCCCACGAGTGAACGAGCAGAGTGGGCGAGAGAAAATGAAGACGGCTGGCGGGAGGCGGGCGGAATAGAAATTCGCGAGTATTGTCCGTGGTGCAAGTGGGTTTTTGTTTGTTCACACCACAAGAAAATGCGAACTTGACGAGGAGTGAAATGACGAGCAAGTTCGATGGCGTAGCCCACGAGTGAACGAGCAGAGTGGGCGAGAGAAAATGAAGACGGCTGGCGTTGCGGGCGGAAGAGAAGTTCGCGAGTATTGTCCGTGGTGCAAGTGGTTTTTTTATTTGTTTGCACCACGAGAGAATCTCGAACTTGACGAGGAGCAGAGAGACGAGCAGGTTCGATGGCGTAGCCCACGAGTGAATTAAGAAATTAGGAAAAAAGATTAAAAATAATTAGCACTCTATGCTTGACAGTGCTAAAAAGTAGTGGTATATTTTTATGTGCTAGGGGATAGAATTTAACTTGAAGCCTAGCAAAGAAGGAGAAAGATTATGAATTTTGAAAAATATACTGAGAAATCACTTTCGGCTGTTCAAAGTTCGCAAAGACTCGCGACCGAAAATGGAAACAGCCAAATTGAGCAGGTTCATTTGCTTTATAGTCTTCTTGTTCAAGAAAATGGGCTTATTCCAGAGATTATTAAGGCAATGAGCATCGATTTATTAAAATTAACCGATGAAACCAAGGCAAAGATTGACAGGCTTTCGAGAGTGTCGGGACAATCTGGCACCTATGCGTCAAACGAACTTGGAAATGTGTTTGCGGAGGCTGAAAAGCAAGCAAATTCAATGAAAGACGACTATGTTTCAGTTGAGCATTTGTTTTTGGGACTCATCGCAAAGGCTGATAGAGATGTGAAAGAAATTTTCGCAAATCACAAAATTACAAAAGATGCATTTTTGAAAATACTTATGAATGTGAGAGGTAATCAAAGAGTGTCAAATCAAAACCCAGAAGAAACTTATGATGTTCTTAAAAAATATGGTCAAAATCTCACTGATATGGCGAGAAAGAACAAACTTGACCCGATTATTGGAAGAGACGACGAAATTCGAAATGTTATTAGGATATTGTCGCGTAAAACAAAAAACAATCCTGTTTTGATTGGTGAAGCGGGTGTTGGTAAAACCGCAATCGCTGAAGGTCTTGCAATTCGTATTTTTAAGGGCGATGTTCCTTTGTCGCTCAAAAACCGCGAAGTGTTCTCGCTTGATATGGGAAGTTTGGTTGCTGGTGCAAAATATCGTGGTGAGTTTGAAGAAAGACTCAAAGCGGTTTTGGCTGAAGTGAAAAAGAGTGAAGGCAAAATTATTTTGTTTATTGACGAACTTCACCTTATTGTTGGTGCAGGAAAGAGTGACGGTGCAATGGACGCTGGAAACATCTTAAAACCACTCCTTGCGCGTGGTGAACTTCACTGTATTGGTGCAACAACTCTCGACGAATATAGAAAATATATTGAAAAAGACCCAGCACTTGAGCGTCGTTTTCAACCTGTTATGGTAAATGAACCAACCGTTGAAGACACAATCACAATTCTTCGTGGAATTAAGGAAAGATATGAGGTTTTCCACGGGGTTAAGATTGCTGACAATGCGCTCGTTTCAGCTGCTATGCTTTCAAATAGATACATCACTGACAGGTTCCTTCCAGACAAGGCGATTGACCTTGTTGACGAGGCTTGCGCAAACATTAAGACTGAAATCGACTCAATGCCAACTGAAATGGACGAGATTAATAGAAAGATTATTGGTCTTCAAATTGAAGAGGCAGGGCTCAAGAAAGAAACTGACGATATTTCAAAATCAAGGTTAGCCAAGATTCAGGCGGAACTTTCAAAATATAAAGATAAATATGACCAAATGACCGCAAAATGGCAAAACGAAAAGAAAGCGATTGAACAAATCAATAAACTCAAAGGCGAGATTGAAGATGTTAAGTCACAAATTGAGCACGCGAAAAAAGAATATGATTTGAACAAGGCGGCAGAACTATCTTATTCAACACTTCCTAGTCTTGAAAAAGAACTTTCTAAAGCAGAGAGCGAGTATGAAAAAACAAAAGGCAACAATCTTTTGAGAAACAAGGTGACCGAAGAAGAAATTTCAAAAATTGTGTCACGCTGGACGGGAATTCCTGTTTCAAAACTAAACGAAAGCGACAAAGAAAAACTTTTGAGATTAGAGGAAATCTTGCATAAACGCGTTATTGGTCAAGACGAGGCAGTGAGCAAGGTTGCTGATGCAATTTTGAGGTCTAGAGCGGGTATTGCTGACCCAAACAAACCAGTTGGTTCGTTCTTGTTCCTTGGACCTACAGGCGTTGGTAAAACTGAACTTTCAAAGGCACTTGCTGAAGCACTTTTTGATGACGAAAAAAACATTGTTCGAATTGATATGAGCGAGTATATGGAAAAATTCTCGGTGTCAAGGCTCATTGGTGCGCCTCCTGGATATGTTGGCTATGACGAGGGCGGGGAACTAACCGAAGCAGTGAGACGTCACCCATATTCAGTTGTTTTGTTTGATGAAATCGAAAAGGCACACCCAGATGTGTTCAACATACTTCTTCAAATGCTTGATGACGGCAGAATAACCGACAGCCAAGGCAGAACAGTTGATTTTAAGAACACAATTATTATTTTAACATCAAACCTTGGTGCAAACGCCATTTTGGACGGGGTTCGTGAAGACGGAACAATCAAGGCAGAGGCAGTTAATGAGGTCCACAAAACACTCAAACGCTCATTTAGACCAGAACTTTTGAATAGACTCGACGAGATTATTATTTTCAACCCTCTCACTAAAAATCAAATTGGCAATATTGTTGATTTGTTACTTCAAAATGTTAGGGGTAGACTTGAAGAAAAGAACATTGGTTTGGAAATCACAAACACTGCAAAAGATTCAATTATTGAACAAGGCTATGATGTTGCGTTTGGTGCAAGACCACTTAAAAGGTTTATTTCAAGCACTCTTGAAACGCTGCTTGCAAAAGCAATTATTTCAGGTGGCGTTAAACCAAACTCAACCATTGTTGTTGACGCAAAAGACGGCGAATTTAAAATTAGCAACAAATAAAAAAAGGATTCTATTTTTAGAATCCTTTTTTCATCTATCAAAATCAAATAGTTCATTTGGGCAAGTGTCTAAAAGTTTGCAAATGTCATAGAGTTGTTTGTAGTTAAGTTCAAATTTTCCGTTTTCAAAACGGCTGTATTGTTGTTGGGTCATAAAAAAGGTTTGTGCGATTTGCTTTTGTGTTAAGCCCTTTAGTTTTCTCGCAACTTTTATATTTTCACCTATGGTTTTTGCTAAATCATTATTATTTTTCATTGTTATAGTATTTATACCACAAAATGATGTAAAATATTTGACAATACATCACAAAGTGATGTAAATTAATTATATAAAAATATAAAAAAGGAGAAAAATATGAAAAAGAAATTTTTAAGTGGTCTTATGGCACTTGCTATTGCCATTCCTTGCGCATTTGGCTTGGTTGGTTGTGGCGAAGACCCAGCAGACCCAACAACACCACCTGCAACACCTACTCATACCCATTCATACACATCATATGAATATAAGGTGGAAGATGGCAAGGCATACAAGGTTGAAACAGGTTGTAGTTGTGAAGTTGACACAAAAACAGAACTTCAAAACTATGTAATTGCAACAACTGATAATGTTAATGAAGTCATTGCAGATGCAACTGATGGTTTAACTATTGTATTAGATGCTGGTGATTATGGTGTAATCAATATGCATAATACTTTAGAAGATGTAACTATTATAGGAACTACAGCAACTGTTGAAAAAATTGATATTGCCGGACATACTAATGCAAACATTACTATTGACAATATTACATTTGATGGCACAGCCGAATGGAGTGGCGTATATGTTGGCTCTATTGGTTTAGATGGCTTAACTGTTCGTAATTGTTCTTTTGTAAAGAATAGTTACATTTTAGGTGGTGGAAGCCAACCTGACCATATCTCTATTATGAATCTTCTTGTTGAAGGCTGTTCTTTTGATATGACTGATATGGAAAACAAAGATTCAGTTAAATTATCAGCAATCAATATTTGGGGAAGTGATGGTGTAACAATTAAGAACAATACTTTCAAAAATGTAGATTATAACGCAATTCAACTTGCAGGTGAAATCAATGGTGCTGTATTAATTGAAGGTAATGATATTGATGGAACAGCAGATAGAGCTTTGCGTTTCAATAATGTAAATGAAACTATTACAATTAGAAATAACACTATTAAAGGTGTTCAAGAAGAAGATGGTGAATTGTTAAAAGCAACTTCTGTTACTGCAGAAGGAAGTTTAGTTTTTGAAAACAACACTTATGATGGCAATGCTTGGGCTCCAGAAAATGTTACAACAGAATCTACAAATGTAATTTACACAATTACACTTGCTTAATTTGTAATATAAAACAGCATAAATAATTCCGCATTTTTGCTATTCGCTAAACAGAGACACTCTTTTTTAAGAGTGTTTTTGTTTTGCTAAAATTTTTTTAAAAAATATATTGACGGTCTTGAATTTGTGTGATATTATGATATAAGTGGTGAAATTCGTATGCATTAAAATATTATCAGAACTAGTTGATATATTTTAGTGCATTTTTTTTGCCAAAATTTTTAAGGAGGTTAAATTTTTTTACAACTGAATAGCAAAACAAATTTTTAGGAGGAAAAATGATTAAGCTTGAAAATATTTCAAAAACCTACAAAGTGTTTTGTAGGGAAAAGGGTCTTCGAGCAGCGTTTAAGAGTTTGTTCAAAAGAAAATATAAGACTATTGAGGCTCTAAAAAACGTTTCTTTCGAAGTTGAAGAAGGCGAAATTGTTGGGTATATTGGTCCAAACGGCGCAGGAAAAAGCACTACAATCAAGATTATGACCGGTATTATTTCACCAACCTCTGGCACTTGTCTTATTAATGGGCTCAACCCAGTCAAAGACAGGAAAAAATATGTTAGTCAAATAGGAGCAGTGTTTGGGCAAAGGGCGAACCTTGCGTGGGACGTGCCTGTTATTGATTCCTATGAACTCTTAAGGGATATTTACAAAATCCCAAATTCAGAATATGAAAAAAATTTACAAAATCTAACCGAAAAACTCGACCTGGCGGAACTTTTGCACTTGCCGATTAGGCAGATGTCGCTGGGGCAGAGAATGAGATGCGAAATCGCTGGTGCGCTTTTGCACTCACCAAAGATATTGTTTCTTGATGAGCCGACAATCGGGCTTGATTCAATATCTAAACTCAAAGTGCGTGAATTTATTAAGCAAATGAACAAAGAAACCAAACTAACGGTTATTTTAACAACTCACGATATGAACGATATCGACGCACTTACAAATCGTATTATTTTGATTGGAAAGGGTCAAAAACTTTATGACGGAAGTTTTGAGAAAATCAAAGAAGAATATTCAAAGAGTGTTCTTGTTAAGGTTCAAATGGCTGAAGTTTATGACAAAGTTGAAATCAAAGGCTATGAAACACTTTCAGTTAATGGCATTGAGGTGGAACTTAAAAATCTTCCTGAAACAACCTTTTCTTATGTTAAACTCGTTCAAGAACTTGAAAAGAAATATAAAATCGTTGACATCTCAACAACTGCTCTTGAACTCGAAGAAGTGATTTATAACTTATACAAGGAGTATGAGTTATGAGAACCTTTAATTCAATTTTGAAAATGAACCTCAAAAAAGAGTTTCAATATCGAACTGCGGCTCTTTCTGGGGCGATTACACAGTTGTTTTTTGGGTTTATGTATATTGCCTTATATAGACAATTTTTGGTGGGCGATTCAGGTGATTTTTCAATCGCTCAAATGGCAAGTTATATTTGGCTTGGACAAATATTCTTTGCATTGTTTAAATATTTTGATGTCTGCAAATTTGAAATAAGCGACAAGATTGTGAACGGCGATGTAGGGTATCAATTAATTAGACCTATGAACCTTTATTCTTATTGGTATGCAACAATCTTTTCAAAGTCGCTAGGGCAGATGTTAATTCGTGGTATTCCGCTTACGCTTTTGGTGTTCATTTTGCCAAGCGGTTGGAACCTTTTGCCACCTGTTTCGTTTGAAGCATTTTTGTTATTTTTGTTCTCAATTACGATTGGTGCGTTTCTAGTTTCAAGCATCAATATGATTTCTTACATTATTGTCTTGCACACATTGTCGCCAAGCGGAGTTTTCAGTTTTGTTGTGGCGATTGCAATGTTTTTGGCGGGAAGTATTATACCAATTCCAATGATGCCTGAGGGCGTTCAAGCGGTGTTAAATTTCTTCCCATTTAGATATGTTTCCGATTTGCCTTACAGGATTTATATTGGCAATATCACCGGAAGCGAAATGTTTATTCAACTTGGAATTCAACTTGCGTGGCTCATTGGACTTGTTGTTTTGGGCAAGGTTTTAATGAATAAAAAACTCAAAAAAATGGTTGTTCAAGGGGGATAGACGATGAAGATGTATTTTAAATATTTATCAATTCAAATGAAGTCTGCATTTGAATATCGTGGGTCAATGGTGTTCTCAATGATTTCATCAGCCTTAACTACAGTTGCAACATTTTTTGGAATTTTGTGTTTGTTTGAAAGGTTCAACACCATTGGTGGTTACACCATAAATCAGGTGCTAATAACATATTCAATTGTGACGTTTTCGTTCGCATTTTCGGAGTGCTTTTTCAGGGGGTTTGACCAATTTGACAAACTCGTTCGAAACGGCGAACTCGACAGACTTTTGATTCGTCCACGCAGTATTTTCTTGCAGGTTTTGGGGTTCAAAACTGAATGGAATAAACTCGGCAGAATGGTGTTTTCGGGAGGCATAATTATTTATGCACTCATCGCTGCAAACATCGAGTGGACGCTTTTAAAAGCCGTTGTTATTGCCTTGATGATTGTTGGAACTGTTGTTATGTTTGCGGGTATATTTTTGATATTTTCGAGCGTGAGCATCTTCACAGTTGAGGGTGTTGAGGCGGTGAATATTATCACCAACGGAGGCAGAGATTTGTGTTATTATCCACTTGATATCTATGCAAATTTCTTTAAAAAATTCTTCACTTTTGTGATACCATTTGCGTGCATAAACTATCTTCCATTAAGGTTCGTTTTAGGGTTTGAAAACACAGGAATTTTCCACGCGCTTTCACCACTTCTTTCAATCGTTTTCTTTGGAATTTGTTATTTAATTTTTCAGTGGTCACTCACAAAATATAAGTCAACAGGAAACTAAAAATCAGCCGTTTGGCTGATTTTTTTGCGGAATATTTTTTGGTCAAATTATATTTTAATGCGGAATTTTTTGACAAAGTTTTGCATATTATTTATAATCAAAATATGGAAAAAATTGAAGTAATAAAATCTAAGTTTTTAATGAATATGTTTGACCAAAACACCTATGTTGTTTCAAATAAAAAAGAGGCGATTATTGTTGATGCTGGGGCAGAACTTGAAGACGTTTTAAAGGTGACCGAAAACAAAAAAGTTCTCGCTGTTTTGATGACACATTTGCACTTTGACCACATCTGGAATTTGGATAAATATTTGGAGCAGTTTTCTTGCCCAGTTTATATTGTGAGTGGTCACGAAAAAAAGTTCGAAAATGGCGAATTAAATTGCTCAAATATTGTTCGAATAAACCTTACAAAAAACATCAAAAAAGAACAAATTAAATATTATGAAAATCACTTAAAAATTGGTTCATTTAATATTGATGTTTTCTTCACGCCAGGGCACAGCGCAGACAGTGTTTGCTTGCTTATTGGTGACACTTTATTTTCGGGTGACACGGTGTTTGCTGATGGCATTGGAAGAACTGACCTTTATGATAGCAGTAACAATCAAATGGCGGATTCGCTCGAGAAAATTAAAGCAATAAATTATAAGAATTTATGTTCTGGACACTACGAAAATTCAACAAAAGAAAAGATAGATAAATTAATTAATTATTATTTATAGACTTTTTCATAATTAAACCTGACTTAGCATATTCATTAATGAGGGTTTAGTTATGAAAAAGTTTTTTATTTTGTGCATTTGTGCGGTTTTTGTTTGTTTTTCTACATTTTCACTCACAGGTTGCTCAAAAAATGAAATTGATAAAATTTCTAAAAATTTAAATACATATTCAATCGCAATGAGTCTTGATGATGAAACTAAACAAATTTCTGCAACTGAAAAAATTGTGTTTTATAACAACACCGAAAAAGAACTTGAATATGTTTGTTTTCATTTGTATCCACGAGCCTTTCGTGAGGGTGCAACAGTGAAACCTTATACCGCACTAACCGAGGCAACTTGCTTTCCAAACGGAGTGAGTTTTGGAGACATTGTTGTTTTGAGTGTTAAGGTTAATGCTCAAACAAAAGACTTTGAACTTGTGGGTGAAGATGAGGACATTTTGAAGATTTATTTTGGGTTTAAATTAACGCAAAAAAAATCGGTTGAAATTGTCATTGAATTTAACCTTATTATTCCAAATTCAACACACCGATTTGGGTGGTTTGATGGCAACATAAATTTGGGGAATTGGTATCCAGTTTTAGCGGAATTTGATGGCGAAGATTTTGACCAGTCACCATACTATGCAACTGGTGACCCGTTCCACTCGAGCGTGGCAAATTATGATGTTGAATTTTCGTTTCCGCAAGACTATCAAATTGTGTCAACTGGACAGTGTGAACTCACCACATCGGGCGGCTTGACTAAAGCAAAAATTTTGGCAAGGGCTGTTCGTGATTTTGCAATGTGTTTGTCGAGTGATTCAAACCTTGTTTCAGCAAAGACGAGCGGAGGGGTGCAAGTGAATTATTTGGCTAGCACGCTCGACCTTGAACTTAATAAATTTTTGGATATTTCAAAAGAGGCAGTTGAGTTTTTTTCGAAGACGTTTGGTGAGTATCCATATAAGTCAATTTCAGTTGCAAAGACTCCGTTCATTTATGGAGGAATGGAATATCCAAATTTGGTTTTTGTTTCCGACTCGGTTGACGACGAAAATGAATACCTGAAAGTTATTGTTCACGAGATTGCACATCAGTGGTGGTATGGTTTGGTTGGCAACAATGAAATCAAAGAGGCGTGGCTTGATGAGTCGGTTGCAGAATATTCGACCGCGCTGTTTTTTAAGTCGCACGAAAAGTATGGCATCAGCTATGACGACCTTGTGGGCGATGCACTATCAAGTTATGTTTTGTATGTTGATGTGATAAAGACCTTGCGGGGTGAGGTGAACACTCAAATGAACCTTGCAGTTAATGAGTATCAAAACGACTATGAGTATTCGTATATGGTTTATGTTAAGGGTGTGATTATGTTCGATTCGCTTGCTGATATGGTTGGCGAAAAGAATGTGGTGCTGGGTTTGAAAAAATATTATCAAGACAACAAGTTTAAGGTGGCTACGGCTGAAGACTTCTTTGCGGCGTTTGAAAAGGCGTGCCACAAAGACCTTAGAGAATTTTTCAATGGGTTCCTTTCTGGCACAACAATAATTTCTTCTATTAATTAATTGTTTTGATTTTTGGCTGCGGTTGTGATAAACTACTCCTTGTATTAGGAGAGGTTTATGAGAATTGTTAATCTATCATCAGGGAGCAAGGCGAATTCAACTTTTGTGTGCCACAATGACACCAAAATTTTGATTGATGCTGGGCTTAATGCAAAAACTCTTAAAACCTCACTTTTGGAAATCGGTGAACGACTTGAGGATATTAATGCGGTGTTTGTCACTCACGAGCACAGCGACCACGTCAAAGCCATTGAAACCTTGGCAAAAAAATATGACATTCATTTTTATGTGAGGGAAGAGGTTGCTGGTTCTGGTGCGTTTGCGGATATTTGTTTTAAAGAAGGAAGACTTCACACATTTACTCATAATGTGGTGAATGTTGGAGATTTGCAAATTACTCCATTTGATGTTATGCACGATGCGGCGGCTCCTGTTGGGTTTGTTGTAAATGTGTTTGGCAGCAAGGCAAGAGCAGGGTTTGTGACTGACCTTGGTGTGGTGACCGAAACCGTAAAAAATAGTCTTGCAGGCGTGAAGATGGTTTTTATTGAGTCAAACTACGATGAAGATATGCTTGCTGGCGGAAAATATCCGTTCCTTTTGAAAAAGAGAATCGCGAGCGAAAAAGGACACCTTTCTAACACGCAGTCGCTGGAACTTGCAAAGTTTTTGTATGGAACTGGAACAAGGTGTTTTGTGTTGTCTCATATTTCAGAAAACAACAACACCTATGAACTTGCGTTCTCAAATTATGTTGACTACTTTGAGAAAAATAATATAAAATTAAACGAAGATGTTTATGTGCGCGTTTCTTTTCAAGGAAAGCGTGGAAATAATTTTAATTTGAAAGAGGAGTATGATGGATAATATTTTTGAAAATGTAAAGCCTCCAGAACCTAAAAAGTTAAGCAGGTCAAGATTCGATATTAATGATTCGGCTCTTGCGGTTGTTATATTCATTGCGCTCAATATCGCCTTTACTTTTGTTATTAGTGGGGTTAATTTTGGGACAATCTCTGGGACAATCTGGTATTATTTGTTGCAAGTTGCAGTTGAGGTGGTGTTTATTTTGGCTGCGTTTATTGTTGCTAGAGTTCGAAACCTTAGTTTTATTGAAGACACTGGAATGAAAAACAAAGTTAGTTGGAAGATGGTTGGCTGGTGCTTTTTGGTGTCGCTTGTCAGCATTATCTTCTTTGGAAACTTAACAAATGTATTCATTGCGTTTATTGAACTTTTGGGTTATGAATCAATCTTGGGTAGCATTGAAGTTAGCACTTTTGGGCAATACCTTGGAATGTTTTTCTCAACCTGCGTGGCTGCGGCATTCTGCGAAGAACTTCTCTTTAGAGGCGTTATTCTTTCAGGATTTAGAAAGTATGGCGCGAAAGTTGCAATCTTTGCATCGGCGTTCATTTTTATGATTATGCACGGAAATGCAGAACAGACTGTTCACCAATTTATTGTTGGTTTGATTGTTGGTGTGATTTTTTATAAAACTGGAAACCTTTGGATTGGTGTGCTTGTGCATTTCTTCAATAACCTTATTCCAGTGACACTTACATATTATATAAACACAGCTTATGAAATGCCTGCTGAAGTTGCAGCAGAAACAGCTGCAGCAACCGAAGTTGGTTTTGGTAGTTTGCTTTTAGACTTTGGAATTGCTGTGCTTGCTGCTTGGTTTGGTTATCAACTTTTGAAATGGTTGTTTGATAAGATTTTTGCAGAAAACAAAAAACTCAATGGGGAATATGAGGTTGTTGGTCAAAAGACAGAAGTTGTGATAGATGGCAAGCAAACAACCGTTGATATAACCATTGACGGTGAGCCTGCTAATGTTCAAGAACAAATTACTGAAGAGAAAAAAGTTGAGCCAATGAGCAGGGCTACACTTATTATGTTCATCATTTCAGGTGTTTATTTGATTGGAACTTGGCTTATGAACACCATAACAGGATTTTTGATTTAATGAATTACAACCAAATGTTGTCGGCATTAACCAAATTGCCAAAAGAATACAAAATAAAAACTATTGGAAAAACAAAATTCAAAAGAAAAATTATTGCAGTGGAGAGGATTTTGAATAAATCTTTCGACACTGCAATTTTTTTGTCGAGCATTCACGCAAGGGAAAACATCACAACAGACCTTGTTTTGGAAATGATAAAAAGGGGTTGTTTTGATAAACTGGATAACATTAATTTGTCATTCATTTTAATGGCGAATCCAGACGGGGTTGAACTTGAGAGTTTTGGTCTTGAAAAGTTTCCTAAAATACATCACAAAATGCTGTGCGAGGCAAACGGTGGATCAAGTGATTTTTTGATGTGGAAAGCGAACGCGCGGGGAGTTGATATCAATAATAATTTTGATGCGAGGTTTGGGACAAATGTCGGCTCAAAAAAGCCTGCAAGCCAAGGGTTTATAGGAAGGAATTTTGAGAGCGAAAAAGAAACCAAGGCTATTGTGCGTTACACAAGAAAAATTAAGCCTTTTATAACAATTTCATACCACTCAAAAGGCGAGGAAATTTATTATAATTTTTTCCAGTGCGGTGCAAGGCTTGAAAGGGATAAAATTATTGCAGAAAAGTTTGCTGAAATAACTGGCTATAAAATTAAAAATGTGGAAAAGGTTAGTAGTGGTGGTTATAAAGACTGGTGCGTTGAAAAATTAAAAATCCCAGCGCTGACCATTGAGGTGGGTAGCGACGAACTATTGCATCCGATTGGCAGAGAAAATCTAGAAGAAATTTTTGAGAAAAACAAAAATGTTGCAAAGGCGGTTTCATTTGCTTATAATGAATTTAGAAAAACAAAAGTTTAGGGTGAAATATGGGTTACGAAGAGAAGTTTATGAATAGGGCAATTGCACTTGCAAAAAAGGCTGAAGCACAAGACGAAGTTCCTGTTGGTGCGGTGATTGTGAAAGACGGAAAGGTTTTGTCTTATGCGTTCAACAAGAGGGAATCAAAAAAAGACGCAACTGCGCACGCTGAGATTATGGCGATACAAAAAGCCTGCAAAAAACTTGATGACTTTAGGCTCATTGGCTGTGACCTCTATGTTACACTTGAACCTTGTGTTATGTGCACTGGCGCAATCTTGAATTCTAGGCTTGAAAATGTTTATTTTGGGGCATATATTTCAAACGGCTCAATCTCGGCTGAAGAGCTTGCTGAGCGTGCGGAACTTAATCATAAAACTCATTTTGAGGGTGGGTTTAAAAAGGAAGAATGTTCCTCTTTGGTGACAAATTATTTTAAAAATAAAAGAAAATAGATAAATTAAAACTTCAGGCTTGACAAAATATATTAAAAAAAGATAAAATTTTAGTATGGAAATGGTAGAACAAATTGAAAATTTGCTCATTGTTAATGATGAGCCAGAATTTAGTGTTAGCGATGATACAAAAGTGTCAGCTGAATTTTTTATTTTGTGTGAAGAAAATGCTCAAAATGAACTCAGCAAAGATGTGTTCGATTGCAAACTTTGCGGTATGTCAATTTTGAACTGGGTGGTTAGGTCTTGTCTTTCACAGCCAAAGGTTTTGAGAGTTGAGATTGGTGCAAATGCACTTGATGCAATTAGACCTTACATTAGCAGAGATGTTGACTACTCAGTCGTTTTGTATGGTAGCACACCGCTTCTTAACAGAACACATATTCAGGACCTTTTGGGATTCATTAGCAGAAAAGGGCTAAACGCTTGTAAACTCAAAAAAGGCTATGTTGTTAAAAACGACTTCCTTAGAGTTAACAATAAGATTTTTTCGATTGATACCTATGATTTCTCATCAAATGACTTTTTTGAAGTAAAGTCTCACGATGACCTTGCTTATGCGAGAGAAATTTTGAGTGAGAA
Organism: Clostridiales bacterium; assembly: GCA_015055905.1. Classification (GTDB taxonomy): domain Bacteria; phylum Bacillota; class Clostridia; order Christensenellales; family UBA1242; genus RGIG1681. The sequence continues at coordinate 49,839 of SVHI01000003.1, forward strand.
AATTATGTCATACCATAGAAAAAATGGTGTGTATTTTGAAAATGAAAAGAACCTTTCAATTGACGCAAACACCGATATTGGTTTTGCGTGCGAAATTTTTAGTAATGCAACTATTGCAAACGGAACAAAGATGGGTGAACATACCCTTGTTGGAAAAAATGCAACAATTTATGGTTCAAATATTGGAAACAATGTTAAACTTGGTGTTCAAACCACTGTTATCAACAGTATTATCAAAGACGGAGCGCTCATTGAAAATGGTGCATATGTAATCAACTCTGTTATTGGCGAAAATAGCAGGGTGGGTTGGTCTTCAAAGATTGTTGAATCAAGCGTTAAAGATAATACAGTTATTGAAAGATTGGTTCTTGCTGATAACGCGAGAATTGGCGAGAAATGTGTGATTCGCAAAAATTGTGAACTTGTTGGAATCAAAAACAAGGTTGTTATTGGAAATGGAACCGAGATTGGTGCAAAGTCAAACATTATTGATAGCACCGTTGGCGCAAATAACAATATTCCACCAGTTACTATGATAAAGGGTAAGGTGGCTAAATAATGAAACTTATTGTTGGACTTGGAAATATTGGCAGTGAATATGAAAAGACAAACCATAATGCAGGATTTATGGTTGTTGATAGGCTTGCTGAAGAATGTGGTTTCACTTTTAAAAACAGAGGCTGTGAAAGCGATTATGCAGAACTAAGAAACACAACCGACAAGTTTATTGTTGCAAAGCCAAGAACTTATATGAACGAAAGTGGAAAGGCAGTAAAGAGCCTTATGAAAAAATTTAACATTGACATTCACGATGTTGTTGTGATTTGTGATGATATTGACCAAGAACCTGGCAAGGTTAGGCTTAGAAAGGCTGGTTCTGCTGGCACTCATAATGGGCTTAAAAGCATTATTGCAGAAACTGGTTCACAAGAATTTAATAGGCTTAGGGTTGGCATTGGCAGACAAGCAGAGCATCAAGACCTTGCAAACTTTGTTTTGTCGAGAATGAAAAACACTGATGAGCAAAAGAGGGGGCTAGAAAAAGCATTTGAGGCAATACTTGATTATGTTAATGGCGAAACCGTTGACAGAATTATGACAAAATATAACGGATAGTTATTATGAAAACTTGCGAGATTTTAGATTTTGAAAACTTAAGTCCAAATTTTGGACAAATGATTAAAGAAATTAGAGCCGGAAATTCCTGCTCTATTTTTGGTATACAAAATTCTATGAGACCTGCAATTTGTGCGGGACTTAAACAAAAGTTTGTTTTTGTTGTGGCTGACGGAATGACTGGTGCAAACGCGGTTTCTTGCTTTGAGATGATGGGGCTTAAAACCGTTTATTTTCCAGCGGTTCAGGATAGTTTTTTATTTAAAAGAGCACAATCAAATGAGTTTTATGTTGAAAGGACTCTTGCTCTTTTTAGAATTTTGAATAGAGACTTTGATGTGGTTGTTGTTCCAGCAAGTGCGCTCTATTCATTTTTGCCATCGGTTGAAGATTTTAAGAAAAACACATTGAAACTTTCGGTGAATCAAAATATCACTATTGAAACACTAGAGAGACTATTGGTTCAAGCGGGTTACAAAAGGGAAGAAATGATTTCGGAAGCGGGACAATTTTCAAGACGCGGCGAAATTGTTGATGTGTTTCCACTTGGCGAAAAGAACCCATTTAGGATTGATTTTTTTGACACGGTTATTGAGACTATCAAAATTTTTGACGTGGCTCAACAAAAGGGAACAAAGCCAGTTGATGAAATCAAGATTTGTCCATTTAGTGATTTATTTTTAACTGATGAAGAAATTGACCATTTAAAACATCAAGTGACAAAATTAAAAAAGCCTGCGGCTGAAAACGGAAGTGAAGAGTCAATATTTAATAATGCGATTGATGATATTATTTCTAGGCTTGAACTTAAAGACAGAAGTTATTCAATGGACTCGCTCGCGCCATATTTAGATGATTTTAGGTCATCAATTTTTGATTATTTAAACGCAGGAACAAAGAATTATTTTGTTGTTATTGATGAATGTAAACAAGTTTATGATGCAATGGAATCATTCTCGAAAGAAACAAGTGAAAGAGTTAAAAACTTGAGAACTTCAGGAACTCTTATTGCTGGAAATAATGAGTGTTTTTTCCAAACAAAAGACATTCTTTCAAACTTTGAAAACAATGTTTGTTTGGCGTTTTTGAAAATCACAAACTCAAACAGATTTTTTAAATCTAAGGCTGTGTTTAATTTTAAAACACAACCAGTTCATAGATACACTCACAATCTCAAAGACTTGGTTTTAGATGTTAGAAACTATTTGGTTTCGGGAAGCAGAGTGTTTATTTTTGCGGGCGAAAAAGAACAGGCAGACTCGATTTCAAGACTGCTTGCGTCTCACGATATTGAATTAGAAAAAAACAACAATGTTGTTATTTCTGGTGGAAAGTCTGCGATTTTAGAAAAAGGCTATAACTCAGGGTTTGTTTTGCCTGAAGAAAAGGTTGTTGTTCTTGGAACTTATGACCTTTTTGCAAAGAAAAGACAAGACGGAAAATTGTCGGCAACCAAGTCGAATGTTTTTAGTGTGCCAAAAGTGGGGGACTATGTTGTTCACCAAGTTCACGGCATTGGTGTTTGTGAGGGTGTAACGCAACTCACTGGAAACCTTGGAACAAAAGACTATGTGGTTATCAGGTATCGTGATAATGACAAACTCTACATTCCAACAACCCAGATGGATATGCTTGAAAAGTTCACTGGTGCAGATGTTCCAAAGAAACTCAGCAAGATTGGTGGTCAAGACTTTTCTGCGGTTAAGGCAAAGGTTAAAGAGTCGGTTAAAAAACTGGCGTTTAATTTGATTGAACTCTATGCAAAGCGTGAGAGCATAAAAGGTTTTGCATTCTCTGAAGATAATGATTTGCAGCGAGAGTTTGAAAACTCGTTCCCATACACAGAAACTGAAGACCAACTTATTTCGATTGAAGAAATTAAGCAAGATATGGAAAAACCAAAAGTTATGGACAGGCTTGTTTGTGGTGATGTTGGTTTTGGTAAGACTGAAGTTGCACTTCGTGCAATGTTTAAGGCGATAATGGACGGGAAACAAGTTGCGTTTATTGCGCCAACAACAATTTTATCTGAACAACACTACAACACTGCAAGGGCGAGAATGTATAATTTTGGAATCAATATTGAGGTTCTAAATAGGTTTAAAACCAAATCTCAAACTGACAAGATTTTGGCTGGTGTTGCCACTGGCGAAGTTGACCTTTTGTGCGGAACTCACAGAATTTTGAGCGATGATGTGTGTTTTAAAAGCTTGGGACTTATTGTGCTTGATGAAGAACAAAAATTTGGTGTTGAAGACAAAGAGAAACTTAAGGTGAAATATCCAAATGCTGACGTTTTAACGCTTTCAGCAACACCTATTCCAAGGACGCTTAATATGTCGCTTACGGGAATTCGTGATATTAGCATTATTTCAACTCCACCAAGCGAGAGACTTGCGATTCAAACCTATGTTGCGGAATATAGCGAGACAATGGTTAAGGACGCAATCAACAGAGAACTTGCAAGAGATGGTCAGGTGTTTATTCTTTTTAACAGCGTTGAAAAGATTTATACCTATGCTGAAAAGGTTAGAAGACTTGTTCCAGATGCTAGAATTTTGGTTGCTCACGGTCAAATGGGTGCAAAGGAAATGGAAAGGGTTATTTATGACTTTTATCATAGGCAAGGTGACATTTTGATTTGCACAACCATTATTGAAAATGGCGTTGATATTGAAAACGCAAACACGCTTATTGTTTGTGATGCAGACAAACTTGGACTTTCGCAACTCTATCAAATTAGGGGTCGTGTTGGAAGAGGTTCAAGGCTTGCTTATGCATACTTTACCTATGAGGGTGGAAAGGTGCTTGGAGACGAGGCTTACAAGAGGCTTGATGCAATGAGCGAGTTCTGTGAGTTTGGTAGCGGATTTAAACTTGCTATGAGAGACTTAGAGATTCGCGGTGGCGGAAATGTTTTGGGTGCAGAGCAAAGCGGACACTTGCAAAAGGTTGGTTTTGATATGTATTCAAAACTTCTAAGCGAGGCGGTCAAAGAACTTCGCGGTGAAAAAGTTGAAAAACTCAATGACGTTTTGGTTAAAATTGCAATCGATGCGTATATTCCTGAAGAATATATTGCAACAAGCGAAGAGCGAATGATTGCTTACAAGAGAATTTCGTCGCTTATGGGCTTGGAAGAATGTGAAAAACTTAAAGTTGAACTCGTTTCAAACTATGGACCGATTCCAAATGCGGTTCTGTCACTTATGGAAATCGCGCTTGTTAGAAAAATGGCTCAGGCGTTTGGTGCGGTTGAAATCTCTTCAATCGGGGCAGAGGTGAGTATTATTTTTGACGATAAGGAAAAAATTACTGAGAGCGAAATTTTGGGCGAGGCGATTTATAAGTTTAGAATGAACTGCAAATTAGATATGTCTTCAAGACCGATGATTACATTCTCAGGTGCTAGACTTTGCAGAGAAAATTTTGAGGAAATGAAGAAATTCTTGCTCATCGCAATGAAAATTAAGGCTAAAAATGAAGAAAATCTCAAAAAGTAGACGCTTTTGACAAAGTTTATTTCATAAAAGGGTTGATTTTTTGATATGAAATAATTATAATTTGCTAGTGAAATGATATTTATGCTCGGAGGATTATATTTTGAAAAAGAAAATTTTTAGTTTGTTTTTGGGACTCTGCCTCATTTTTAGTGGGTTATTCTCATTCTCAGGCTGCTCACTCGTGAAAGAAGACAAAAACAAAATCAATAGCAATGTCGTTATGAAGATTGGTGACACAGAGCTTACAAAAAATGATATTATCAATGCTTTTTACACATATTACCAAAACAACAGTTCATACTTTTCATATTATGACAATGAAGTAATTGAACAATCTTTCTATACTTGGCTTACAGTTAAGACCCTTGTTGAAGATATGTCTATCAACGTTTTGTATGACGCTGAAACAAACCCAAATGGCTACATCTATTACACTACCGATGATGCTGAAACAGTTTGGGAATCTATCGAGGATTATTTCTACAACCAAATTAGTTCTTATGAAAAAGCACTTTACACACAAGATGGTTATGAAGAAACAGATATGCCAATTTGGCTTCAAACAGAAGAAGCTGAAGAAGACGCTAGTTCATTCAAAGAATATTCATCTGCTGCTGGCGAAGTTGTTTTAGAAAACAGAAAAGAGAAGGTTGCTTTGAAACTTACTGACAATGAAGTTTATTCAAAGATTGCTGCTCTTGAACAAAGAATGTTTAAATATGTTTCAGAAACAAATGAAGATGGTGAAGAAACACTTGGAAACATCAGCGATGTTGAAAAAGACTATGTTGATGGCAGAAGAAACCAAGCATACACTAACTATATGCAAACTCTTGTTTTGAACGCTAAGGCAAACGGAAATTCAACAAAAGAAGAAGATGTTTTAAAAGCAGAAGTTTTGCGTATTTATAACGCTTACTATGAATCACAAATCAGTGTAATCTTCCAAAATTACTATACACAAGAATATTTGCTTAACTATCAAGGTAGAGGTGACTCAACAACCCTTAATGACACCGCAGTAGTTAAAGAATTCTTGAAACAACACAAAATTGACAAACAAACTTATCAAATTGAAGACGACTATGTTAAAGTAATGACCGATACAGAAAAAGGCGCAAGCTTACTTATGTATCACTATGCTGGAAAGAACTATTACTTCACAGTTCAACACATCTTGCTTAAGTTTACAAGTTATATTGAAGAACAAGTTAAAGAACTTTATGGTTACTCAGCATCTGGAGACTTAGATGCTTCAATCAGTGGACCATATATCACTGAAAGAAACAAAATTGCAACAGACCACGAACTTTCAATGCTCACTGCTGTTAACGAAGACAATTTAAAAGATTCAATCGTTGCAATCGGTGACTATTATTACTACGACGAAACAAAAGAAGAAATTTACGAGCCTGCAAACAATATTTTCAATGGATATGTTAAGGTGGCTAAACATCACTACAACGAATCAACAGGTGAGTTGACATATAAAGCAGTTGCTGCTATTGGAGACATCGAAGTTGATGAAGTTGTGACAAAAGAACAACTTGAAGAGGCTTATGAAGATAAAGAAATTAAGCACTTAGCAAATGTTGAAAATGTTAAAGATGCTTATGATTACTCATTCAAACTTTGGTTTAAAGAAGCTTCTGCAATTTATACTGACCCAACAAAACTTGCTGATGTGACAGGTGAAAATGCAACAGATTTGCAAAAAGACCTTGAATACATCTACAAAGTTGCTGCAAATATGAAAGAAACTGAATCAACTGAAGCTGAACTTAAAGCAAAACTTGCTTCACTTCTTTTCATTGAACTTGAATGGATTTATTCATCAGATTCACTTGGAAACGAAATGTCAAACAAACTTGGTTATGTCATTGCAAGTCACCCAGATGACAATGGTTCTTGGGTTCACGACTTTGCTGACGGCGCAAGAGCGTTGCTTTCTTCATTATCAGAACAAGACATTGCTGATGCTTTGTCAACAGGTTTTGTTTCTGAACTTACAAGCACTGTTACAACAAACTATGGTTTCCATATTTTGAAAATCGAAGATGTTTATAACACAAACACAATCGTTGATTTAGAAAACGTTGTGGCTGATTATGACACATCTGCAAATTCAGCATATATTCAAGAGGTTGCAAAACTTTTGAAAAAGAACTATGTTTGCAATGGTTCAAACCAAACAGTTTATGACTATTTCTATGATAGTTTGTATACAACACTCGTTGGTAATTCACAAACTTCAGGAACATATTTCTTGTCACTTGAATATCAATGGCTTCATAATTTGAACGAACAAAACAAAGTTGAAATTGTTGAAAAAATTGATTATGACACATTGCTTGCATCGCTTTCATAAACTTAAAAGAGAAAAGTTATTTTGGCTTTTCTCTTTTTTTTCTTGTCAAATATTGTTTGAAAGTCTATAATAGCACTATGAAAAAACTGGAGACAGAAGAAACAAAAGAGGTTATTTTGACTGAAAAAGAGGAGAGCGAGGGCTCTCTTGTTTCTGCTGAAAAAAAGAAACCTAATTTTTTTGATGATTCTCCAAAAGATGTTGAAGTTTCTGAAGAACTTGCACAAAAAAAACTTGAGGAAGCAATTTCTACTCAAAAACCACAAAAAAAGAGAAAGAGCACAATAGTTAACATTATTTTGCTTTTAATCAACGTCCTTTTTATGATTTTTATTGTTAAAGGACTTGTTGCAAACATTGGAGACCAAACCCTTGGCGAATACATAAAACAGCAGGGCAGTAGGTTATGGTGGCTTGCTGGTGGTGTTGGTTGTTATATTGTTTATATTTGCGCGCAAATGTTGATGTTTCACGCGCTCATCAAAAAGACAACTGGAGAGTCTCGCTGGAAACTTTCATATAGTGTTGGTTTAACCGGCAAATATTATGACAACGTTACTCCATTTGCGGTTGGCGGACAACCTATGCAGATTGTTCTCTTGTCAAAGAGTGGAATTTCACCAGGTGTTTCAACCAGTATTCCGCTTATAAAAATGCTCATCAACAGTATGGTTAGCACAATTATTGCTTTGCTATTCTTTATCTTTGGATTGCCAAGAATCCCTATGGTGGGGGGTCTTTATGACTTCTTGTTAGTTGTTTTAGAGGTTTTGGGCTTTATTGGGCTTGCAATAACACTTTTGGGTGTTTTGTTTATGATTGTTATTTCGACGGGTGGTTTGTTTACTCGTTCGCTCGTGTCTGGAATTGTTAAGTTTGGATATAAAATCAAGCTTGTAAAAAACTTTAGAGCAACACTTAAAAAATGGCTTACTCAAGTTGAGGAATATCGTTCTTCAATGGGTTATTTGGCTAAAAACAAGTTATTGCTTTTGAAAATGATTTTGTTTAGCGCGTTAGAAACACTTTCTTATGCTTGCATATCATTCTTCGTTGTTATGGCGTTTGCAGATAGCATTGAAATTAGCCCAGCACTCTTGCTTTTGACCTGTGTTGTGAAATATTATATTTGCGCGATGGCTGGCTCATATATCCCGCTTCCTGGTGCTACTGGACTTATGGAAATTGCGTTTATTTCACTCTATAGTATGTATGTTGGTGATGCTATTGTTTGGGCACTTTTGTCTTGGAGAATATTATCATATTATTTGATTCTTATTCACGGGTTTGTTCACGAGGTTGTTTCAATTTCAAAAGGTATTGCCAAATCAAGAAAATTAAAGAAGAAAGGAGAAATTTAAAATTTCTCTTTTTTTTGTATAAAACTAAAAATTTGTGTTCATTATTTTAGTAATTAAGGGGGATTTATGAGAACTTTTTTACTAAAAGCGAAACATTTTTTTAAGAGGAATATTTATCCTATTACAGTCAGTGTTTGCACGGTGCTAGTGCTTGGAATTGTCACTATTTCGGCATACTCATCAATAAAGAATAGTGAGGGCAATGAAATTGTTGTTGAAACGGTGAAAAATGACGAACAAAAAGAGCCTGGCGGGGAGGTTGAAAACACTGGGCAGGGTAATGACGAAAACAAAGAAGATGAGGTTGTAAAACCAACAGTTTCAGCAGACCCGATTATTTTTGGGTTGCCATTTGATGGAGCAGTGGTGTCAAAAGAGTATACAGACTTGTCGCTTTTGTATGACGCAACAACAAAACTTTGGTGCACACATCAAGGACTTGATTTTGCCTGTGAAAATGGCAAAAAAGTAGTTGCTGTTTTTGGCGGGAAAATTGAAAAAATCGAGAATTCAATGATGAATGGAACGGTTATACATTTGAAAATAAACAATGAATTAACAGTGGTTTATAAGGGGCTTTCTTCTAATGTTTCGGTTAAGGAGGGTGACACTGTCACAAAGGGTCAGGTGCTTGGAACGATTACTAGTTTTTTAGCGGAAAAGGCTGATGGAATTCACTTGCATTTAGAACTTGTTAAGTCTGGAAAACTCATTGACCCAACAAATTATTTTTCTTTTAACAAATAAAAGGTGCAAGCCTTTTATTTTTGTTTGCTTTTTGTTTTATTTATTAATATAATAATGATGTATAGTTATATAGTTGTGAGGTTTTTATTTATGAAAAATAAAACAAAAATTGTGTGCACAATAGGTCCTGCTTGTGCAAACGAAGATATCCTTAGAGAAATGATGCTCGCGGGTATGAATGTTGCGAGATTCAATATGAGTCACGGAACACACGAAAGTCACAGAGAACTTATGAATATGGTGAAAAAGGTTAGATTTGAACTTGGTTTGCCTGTTTCAATTATGCTCGACACAAAAGGTCCTGAAGTTCGCATTAAGCAGTTCAAAAAGGGAAAAGTTAACCTTGTTGAAGGCGAAAAGTTTGTTCTCACAACTGAAAACGTTATTGGTGACGACTCTATTGTTGCTGTTACTTATGACAGACTCCCTAGCATTGTGAAAAAAGGAACAAGAATCCTTTTAAACGATGGTCTTATCGAACTTGTGGTTGAGAGCAAGTCCGAAAAAATGATTTATACAAAAGTTGTTTCTGGTGGTGAACTTTCTAACAACAAATCAATCAATCTTCCAAGCGTTGAACTCAATATGGATTATTTGAGTGAAAACGACAAAAAAGACCTTGCGTTTGGTGTTAGTGAAGAAGTTGAAATTTATTCAATCTCGTTTGTTAACCACGCACAAGATGTTGTTGATGTTAGAGAGTATTTAGCATCTCTTGGTGCAGAAGAGGCATATATTATTTCAAAAATTGAGTCAGATAGAGGCGTTGAAAATCTTGATGAGATTATGGACGTATCTGACGGTGTTATGGTTGCTCGTGGTGACCTTGGTGTTGAAATTGATTTTGAAAAGATTCCTCATATTCAAAAGGATATGCTCCAAAAGGCGAGAGAAAAAGGCAAGTATGCCATCACTGCAACACAAATGCTTGAATCAATGGTTTCAAACCCTAGACCAACGAGAGCCGAAATTTCAGACGTTGCAAACGCAATTTATGATGGAACTTCTGCAATTATGCTTTCAGGTGAAACAAGTGCGGGAAAATTCCCAGTTTTGGCTGTTAAAACAATGCAAAAGATTGCTCAAGAAACTGAGAGCAACATTGAGTATAAAAATAAGATGTCTCACTATCCTCACACAAATGACACAACTTGCGCGGTGGGTTATGCATCTTGCGCACTTGCAAGTTCGCTTAATGCAAAGGCAATACTTGTTACTTCAAACTCAGGAAGGTCTGTTGAAGACATAAGCAGATTTAGACCAGCTTGCGAAATTATTGCACTCACTCCAAACTTTGATGTTTATAACAGGCTTGGAATGATGTGGGGTGCAACTCCACTCCTTGACAAGAAACATTACAACACCGATGCTCTTTTGAGGTCATCAAGACAAAGAGCTCTTCAGGCGGGTTTAGTGAAAGAGGGTGATGTTGTTATTCAAACCGCAGGCATTATGACTGGTTCAACAGGTTCAAATATGCTTGTTGTTTCTGAAATAAAGAAAGAGGAGGCTGACAGTGAATAGAAAGTTTAGAAAATTATTTATATGCTTTTTAATGACTATCTTGATGCCTTTAACTATGGTTCTCTCAGGTTGTGGAGCGACTCCAAAAAACATAGTTTTGGGTGTTGCTTTTGAATCAATGACTTATGATGAGGAAACAGGATATGCCATTTTTGAAGTTGATAAGAACTTAGAAACCACTCTTGAATATAAGGTTTACCCATCAACTTGCACAGGTTATAAGGTTTACTTTGACCCTGTTGACAAGGGAACTGCTGAAAACTCTTCAAGATTTACTTTTGAAAATGGAAAGATTATTGTAAATTCAGACTCGTTTGAAGAAGTTACTTATAAGGTTAGAATTGGCGACCATACTGATACTTGCATTGTTAGACTTAAAACCTATCCAGTTAGTATTCGTCCAGAACAATCAACAATGACCATTGGTGCCTATGAAACCGCATCAATCAATGTTATTGCAACATTTATGAACCCAAATGGTTTGACTTATTCAAGAAATCTTAGCGAAAATGACTTTGGATTCTTGGTTGAGCCAGAAGATGAAACCATTATTGGTGTTCCAGACCCAAATAGATTGAAATTCCGTTCAATTAGAGGAAATGCGGCTGAAACAAAACTTAGAGTAACCCTTTTGAATGGTGCAGGCGAAAAAACCTCTTTAACCTTTGAAATTGACGTTATTATTACTCAAAATCCAAACACAGCCTATCTGTTAATGGAAAAGGGTTATAGCAAGATTATTAGAAATGACCAAACCATTCAAGTTAACTATGACGAACTCGAAACAGAGGGAAGTTATAAGGCAATTAAATTTGATGTTTATGTTGTTTCAAACACAAATCTTTGGATTGAGGAAGATTGTGGTCTTTCGTTCCAACTTTCAAACAAAAAACTTGCAAAAGTTAGTGACGATGGAAAATATCTTCTTTTGACAGATGGAATTGTTAATGGATATAAATTGGACGTTAGCATTTGCACAAATCTCACAATGGAAGACGGTTCATTGTTTATTATTAATTTGACAATGGAATTTGTTAGATAACAAAATCAGTCAAACACCCACTAAAAGTGGGTGTTTTTTTAATGAAATTTTCCAAGGGGTATTGAAATTTGGCATAGGGTGTGTTATAATATAGTTGTGAGTTATAAAAAAATAAATTAATTTTTTTGTTAAACTCCGATAAATTAAGGTTTCACAAGTTTTGATTGTGAAAATTTTTAGTTGACTATTGACATTTTTATGCAAAAAGAGTATAATATTTACAAGACAAAGGGAGGTCTGTAAAAATGAGAAGAAAAAATTTATTTTTATCTTTAATTTGTAGCGTTTTAGTAGCTGTTACAATGATTAGCTTTACAGTTTATTCATTAGTTTCAACTAAGCCAAACAAAGGACAAAACGATAATGCTGGAACAAATGTATCTATCGTTGGTGATGGCAATGTTGACCCAGGTGATGAAATTGTAATCGATGAAAACATTAATGAACTTAGAGATGGTTCAGAAGAATTGCCATATGTGCTTTTCAGTGCTGATAATTTCGCTGAAATGCTTTCAACTTATGGTTCAGAAACTCAACCAAAGAGAAAAGTAGTAAAAGAACAAGTTATGGTTGAAGACGAAACTGGTGCTCTTGTGCCAAAATATGATGAACAAGGCGAACCTGTTCTTCAAAACAAAATTGATGAAGATGGCAACCTCGTTTATGAATATGAATTAGATGGACAAGGCAACAAGATTTATGTTCCATATTGTTTTGAACTTGGCAAAAACATTGATTTTGCTGGTGCAAATGTTGAACCACTTTTTAACAATGGCAAAAAATTTATTGGAACAATCGATGGTAATGGTTTCAAACTTAAAAACATTTCAATCAGTGTTAACGCTGAAGAATTTGAAGACAAATATTCACATACAGTAGGTGACTATAGAGTTGCTCACATCGCACTTTTTGGTGATGTTGAAGGTGCAACAATCACTGATATCGCTGTTGAAGATATGAGCGTTACTGTTGAAGAATCAGTTTACACTTATGTTAGAGACGTTCAATATGATGCAAGCAAAGGTTTCTATAAAGAAATCATTGTTGGAACATTTGCTGCAAATGCTGCTGACACAACATTCGAAAAAGTTTCTGTAAAAGCAAGCGTTAACGGTTTTGCTTATGCAATCTATGAACAAAACAAAGCTGCTGGATACAATGCACTTGGTGGACTTGTTGCAGTTGCTGACGGCGTTGAAGTTAAAGATAGCACAATCGATGTAGATATCGTTGCAAACACTGGTCTCAACTTCTATGTTGGTGGTGTTGCTGCTTATGCTTATGAAACAAGCGTAGAAAACACATTTGTTGATGTTTCAGTTAAATCAAACTTTGCTCAAAGATTAACTGTTGCTGGTATGTTTGTTAAGGCTGACACACTTACTGTTGTAGATTCAAATGTTGAATTTGTTTTGGCTGAAAAATCTGCAACTGCTGAACAAAGAGCAGAGTATGTTGAAGGTCTTGGAACAACAGCTCATAACAACAATCTTGGAAAAGCTGCTGGTGTTGTAGTATTCTTGACTGCAAATGATGACACACAAAAATCTGTATTTAACAATGTTTCAATCGTTGCTAATGTTGACTATGATTGCATCTATGCTGGTGTTATTATGGACGTTGATACAACAAGCAAAACAAATATGGAACTTGTTAAACTCACAAATGTTGATGTTAACTCAAACGTTAATGTTTTAGTTGCTTATGGTTATGCTAGACAACTTATTGCTGCAACTGTTGTATTTGATGAAAACACAACTGCTGCAAACATTACTCTTACTGGTAACACAAAACTTGAAAAATATATCGTTTCAGGTTCAACACAACAAAACTATTCTGCTACACTCTTCACATATAAAGATAACTATAGATACTTAACAGTTGATATTGGAACTCTTCGTTTCAAAATCACAACAGCTATTGCTGAGAAGTTAGGTTCAACAGACAACCTTAGAATTAAAAATAAAACTTATGGTGCTGTTGAATACTAATTCAACGCACGCAAAGGGAAAAGAGAAGTGAAAATTCACTTCTCTTTTTTTGTTGTTTCAAAACCTTATTTCGTTTGACATACCAAGAATAAATATTATATATTTATTATGTATAATAATATAGGGAAGGATTTATGAAAAATACTTTCAAATTACTTTTTATATTTATGGGTGGCTTGACAGCGATTATTATCATCACTATAGCAGGCTTTATTCTTATTGAAAAGAATAAAACTTTCTATATTTATGATATTCGTTTTGTTGTGCCTGTTGAAGAAGAAGTGGGTTATGTTTACTCCTATGTCCCTACGGGTGAAGAGGGTGAAGTAATACCAGGGAATGATTATGAGAGAATTAAAAACACAACTGTTTATATGTATAGTGATTCTCAAAACTTGTTCCCAATCGCTGTTTTTGCAGCAACATCAAATGATTCAAAAGATATCAAAATCACATCATCTGACACAAGCATTGCAAAAATCGTTCTCATTGATGGACTTTGCTATGTTAAGTATCTCAAAGAGGGTGAAGTAACCATTACTGGCGAAGTTGGTGGGGTTACTGACAGCTTTGTATTGAAAGTTCTTGATATGGTTCCAAGCGATTTCCAAGTGTTTGACCACGCATACTATGGCGACGAATATGTTGGTTTGTTCCCAAATTCAATAGTTGGTTATGCAGACGGAATGGAATATAGATATTCATATAAACTTGGTGACATCACTGGGGCAGAAGATATTTCAAAGATTGATGGTGACCTTATTCGTATTGACGAAGCAAACCTTGATGCAACTATTTTTGACAAGGTTGTTATTGATTCTGCTAACCACGAACTTGTTGTTACTTGCAAGGTTCCAGATAGCGCACAAACTGAAAACATCAATACATCAATAATTCTTCAATCTTTCACTTATGGAAAAGATGGTGAACAAATCATTCAAGACAACTATATTGTTAATGTTTATGTTGTTTTGGAAATTCCTGAGTTTTTGCAAATTGAAGTTTCAAAGAGTCCTGACTTTGAAGAGGGAACTGTTTTCACTGACACACACAAAATTGACATTTCGTCTTACACTGACGAACAAATTTTGGCAAATCCATCTTTGTTAGACGGATATCTTTCAGCGGAAAAGGCTGAAAACTATCTTGCTGAAAATGAAGAAAAGGCAACATATAATGTTTACTTTACTGAAAAAGTTAGCAAACTCTATGTTAGATTTAGAGTTGTTTATACAAACGGCAAGATTGAATATTTGGTGAATGGTGACAATGTTGGGTTGAAATTCAATGGTCTTGACAGTGACTCATATTGCACACTCGCACCTATGGATAACTATTATATTTTGAAACTTTCAACTGATGATTATTTTGTTGAAAGTGCTGGCGATTATAATGACTATGAAGTGAGTGTGTCACTTAAGAACTTTATTTTTGACACTTATACATTCAAGTTTGAATATCTTGAGCAAACCACTGAAAACATTGAAAAATTATATGACTATAATGAAGAAACAAAAGTCTATACATTTAAGTATTGGGACGAAAGAGCCAGATTCACAAACGAGGTTTGTGATGAAGAGGGCAACATTATAGGGTTTGGTGCATAGTGGTTCCTGACGCATTTATTGAATATTATTATGGAAAATATAAGGTTGTTGATTTGCACAGGCTCACAAAAGAAGATGCCAAGATTCAACTTTTATATGAAATGAATAGTTATGACGCGGGTATAAAGTGCTTGGTTGTTGTTCACGGCTATCACGGTGGAACAACCATAAAAAACCTTGTTAGAAAAGAGTTTTCTCACGAGTCGATTGTTGAGAAGATTAATCTTGATGCTGGCAGAACTATTTATAAATTAAAAAATTAAAAGAATTTTTTGAAAAGTATAGAAATATAATATTTAATATGATAAAATACAATTATCAAATATAAAGGTGGTTAGATAATGGATATTTCAAGAAAAACATTACTTATAACATTTATTGTTAATATTCTCCTTATTGCTATCGCTGTTACTTGTATGATTGTTACAAAGTTCAACACAGTTGTTTTATGGCTTTCAGTTGCAACTGTTGCTCTTGTGCTTTTCTCATCATATATCATTTGGAGATATGCAAGAGAAATGAGAGGTTAACTACAAAAAGGAGTGGAAATCCACTCCTTTTTATTTTGCTGTTTAATACTTGAAAATTTGTTCATAATTATCCATAGAGGTGTTTATGGATAAAAAGTCAGTTTCTGCAACGATATTAGTTTTGTTTCTCGCGTTGTTTTTCTCAGTTGTTGGGGTTTGTTTTTCAACGTTTGTTTATGCAAAAACACGAACGTTGGTTGAAAAGGTAGCAATAAAAACTGCAAGTGCTGTTAAGGTTTTTAATGACAAGAAAAAGACAAAGTCTGCCACTCAGTTGAAGCTATCAAATATGGATGTTGGGTTAAAACCCGCAACAGGCGAAGTTGATGGTGAAACAAAGATTCCTTCAACGATAACAGATGAGGGGACGAGTGAGGGGTATTATTCAACAGTTTATGTTGATGCGAGTGCAGGGTTTAAGGTTGTTGTTAAAGATATAAACATTGATTCCAAGCACGATACATTGCTTGTTAAAGAAGAGCGAAAGAATATTTTTGTTGCAATCAAAGATGTTAAAGGCTCTGCTAAGTCATTGGAGAATGATGAGGTTGAACTTGCACAGTTTTCAAACACTCAAGAACTTGACAAAATAACGTTTTTTGTGTGGTTATCATCATTTGCAACCGATGAACTTGAGGGGGCAAAAATTAGTTTTACGATTGAATTCGTTTTAATTTAAGTATTTTGTCAAAAAAATTTCACATACTATTTTTATGAAGAACGGGTTTGTGAAAGGTGCGGTGGTTTTGGTTATCTTCAACCTTATTGGAAAGGTGTTAGGGGCGATATATCGCATACCACTTGCCAATTTGTTGGGATTAGAGGGAATGGGGGAATATCAACTGATATTTCCTCTTTATTCGTTGCTTTTGGCGGTCTCAACTTCTGGCATACCTGTTGCGATGTCTAAACTGGTTGCAGAGTATAATTCACAAAACCGAAAAAAAGACTCCAGAAGGCTTTTGTGGTCGGCGGTTTTCTATTTGGCAATAATATCTTTTATTTGCAGTGCGATTGTTGTTTTTGGTGCAAAATTAATCGCTGGGCTTCAGGGTAATAAGGGTATTTATTTTTGTTATTATGGAATTGCTCCTGCAATCTTCTTTGTTGGATTGCTTTCGGCTTTCAGGGGGTATTTTCAGGGCAATTTAATGATGATGCCAACGGCAATCTCTGGGCTTGTTGAGCAATCTTCAAAATTATTCTTTGGGTTGTTTTTTGCAAGCAAATTATTAAAATATGGAGTTTCTTTTGGGGTTCTTGGTGCACTGGTTGGAATTTCGATTAGTGAGTTATTTGCGTTAATATTTATTTTTTTATATTATTTATTTTCAAGAAAGAAAAACAATATCAAAACAGAGCAGGGTGTTAGTACCTATAGCACGCTATCAAAACAACTTTTGTCTATGGCTTTGCCGATAACCTTTGGTGGGCTTGCATACCCAGTTGTTTCAATAATTGATAGCGTTTTGGTTGTGAATCTGTTAATGAACATTGGATATTCGTCAACCGTTGCAACGGCGATGTATGGTATTGAGTTTGGTGTGGTTGACCCGCTCATTAATATTCCTATCATTATAGCGGTTGCTGTTTCCTCGTCGATACTTCCAAACATTAGCAAAGTGTCGGCTATTGGTGATAAACAAGAGCAGAAAAGGCTTGTTGAAAAGGCTCTGCAAATAACCCTAAGTGTGTCGCTTGCGTGTGCGATTTGTTACGTTGTTTTTGGAAAGCAAATCTTAAGTTTTTTGTATGGTGGAACTCTTACGGCAGAGACTTTGAAAATGGCAACAATTTTATTGTTTTTGGGTTGCATAAATCTAATATTTATGTCGCTAGTTCAGGTTTCTTCAGGAATTTTGCAGGGGTTAGGGAAACATAAAAATGCAGCATCTGCAATAGGTGTTGGTGCGCTCATTAAAGTAGTTTTAACTATTGTTTTGGTTGGAAACCCAAGAGTTAATATTTATGGGGTTATGATATCTGGTGGGGTGTCATATTTGGCGGTGTTTGTGGCTAACTATTTGAGAATAAAAAAAGAAACATCATTGAAATTGCAAAATATTTATTTTGGGGTGTCTATTCAAGAGTGTGCGGTGTGTTTGGTGGCATTCTTTTCGAACTATTTTTTAGGGCTTGTTTTTGGCGGTAACATTGCACTTTTTGGCGGGGGATTTATTGCTGTTATGATTTTTGCTGTCTCTTATTACATTTTGTTTGTTTTAAAAAGCAAAGGTGAAGATTATTCAACTTGATTAATTGATTAAAATTTGATAGAATATTTCTATGAGTATTTTTATTAAAAATGTTGAGTTGAAATCGAACTTGATTTTAGCGCCAATGGCGGGGTATACAGACATTGCTTTCAGGCATATGTGTTTGGAATATGGTGCGGGTTTGGTTTGCACTGAAATGGTGAGCAGCAAAGCACTTCATTACAAAAACAAAAAGACTGAAGAACTTTTGGCTTCTTTTGAAAGTGATAAGCCAACAGCGGTTCAAATTTTTGGCCACGAGCCTGACATTATGGCTGAGGCTGTTCAAAATCCGCTTTTGTCAAAGTTTGATGTGATTGATATTAATATGGGTTGCCCAGCAAGAAAGATTATTTCAAATGGCGATGGTTCGGCGTTGCTTAATGACATTGAACTTGCAAGGCAAATTATTGAGGCGTGTGTTAAAGCAACAAATAAGCCAGTGACTGTCAAGTTTAGAATTGGTTATAGCGACGATAAAATCATTGCTGCTAAATTTGCAAAGATGTGTGAAGAGGCAGGGGCTGCCGCTATCACGGTTCACGGCAGAACAACGTCGCAAGGCTACGCCGGAAAGGTTGATTATGAAACAATTAGGCTTGTGAAAGAGACTGTTTCAATTCCTGTGTTTGCAAATGGTGATTGTAGAACAAAAGAAGACTATGAAAACATTTTGAAACTCACTGGCGCGGACGGAATTGCAGTGGGTAGGGGTGCTGTTGGAAAACCCGAGGTGTTTTCACAAATGCTTGGGCTTGAATATAGCGAAAATAAACTTGAGCAAATCAGGTTCCATTATGAAACTTTGATGGAGTTTTTTCCTGAAAAATATGTGGTGAAATATATGCGTTCACACCTTGCAGGATACTTATCGGGAAGATATAAAAATACGACCGCGCTCGTTTCTGTTCTTAAAATGGAAAAATATAGCGAAATTATTGAATTTTTAGCAAAAATAGTGGTGTAATTTAGGAAAATATAGGCTGTTATGTTTGACAGTCTATATTATTTTTTTATATAATAATTATGTGTTTATGGGCACATATAATTTTATTATGAGGTGTAAGTTTTATGAAAAAGAAAACTTTTAAAGATATTGATGTTGCAGGCAAGAGAGTTTTTGTCCGCGTAGATTTTAACGTTCCACAAGATGATAACGGAAAGGTTACTGATGACACTAGAATTAGAGCAGCGCTCCCAACCATTAATTATTTGGTTAAGCAAAACGCTCGCGTTATTCTTTGTTCTCACCTTGGTCGTCCAAAGGGTGTTGTGAATGAAAAATATTCACTCGCTCCAGTTGCTGAGCGTTTGTCAGAACTTATTAACTTGCCAGTTGCTATGGCTAAAGATGTTGTGGGCGAGAGTGCAAAATCTCTTGTTAAAGAAATGAAAGACGGCGAAATTGTTTTGCTTGAAAATGTTCGTTTCCACGCAGAAGAAGAAAAGAATGAAGACACATTTGCAAAAGAACTTGCTAGTTTAGCTGATATTTATGTTAATGATGCTTTTGGAACAGCTCACAGAGCACACGCTTCAACAGCAGGCATTGCTAGATATCTTCCAGCAGTTGCAGGCTTTTTGATGGATAGCGAAATTATGGCACTTTCAAACGCTGTTGAAAATGCTGAAAAACCACTCGTTGTTATCCTTGGTGGTGCAAAGGTTTCAGATAAGATTAACGTTATCTCAAAACTTATGACAAAAGCAAACACCATTTTAATCGGTGGTGCTATGGCTAATACATTCCTTGCTGCAAAGGGTTATAATGTTGGCTTCTCTAAATATGAAGCAGACAGAATCGATGTTGCAAAAGAACTTATGGAACAAGCTGAAAAACTTAATGTTAACTTGATTTTGCCAGTTGACGTTTTGTGTGGAAGCGAGTTTGCTCAAGATGCTAAACGCAAGACTTTTGCTGCAGACAAGATTGCTGATGGTTATCAAGCAATGGATATCGGCAAAAAGACAAGAAAACTCTATGCTAGCGAAATCAAAAACGCTAAAACTATCATTTGGAATGGTCCTATGGGCGTGTTTGAGTTTAAAAAATTCAGCAAGGGAACACTTTCAATCGCTAAGGCAGTTGCTAAATCTGGTGCTGTTTCAGTTGTTGGTGGTGGTGACTCTGCTGCTGCTCTTCAACAACTTGGTTATGCAAACAAAGTTACACACCTTTCAACAGGTGGTGGTGCAACTCTTGAATTCTTAGAAGGAAAAGACCTTCCGGGCGTTGCAATGCTTGAAGACAAAGAAACTGAAAAGAAAGCAAAGACTATGGACTTTAGTTCAATCGACCTTAGAACAATCAACAAAGGCAAAACTGCTAAGAAAACTGAGGCTAAAAAAGAAGAAAAGAAGCCAGTTGTTAAGTCAAGAACTAAAACAACAAAGAAATAGGAAGGGTTATATGGATAAAATTATTGCCGCTAACTGGAAAATGAATAATACTTTCGCTGATATTAAACCATTTGTGAAATATATTAAGAAAAACCAAAAGAATAAGAACAACTTGGTTGTTTGTGTTCCTTCTGTTATGCTTAGCGAATTTGCTAAGCAAGCAAAGGGTGTTTGCGAAACAGGTGCACAAAACTGTTATTTTGAGGCAAAAGGCGCATACACTGGCGAAATTTCTGCTAGTATGGTGAAGAGCACTGGTGCAAACTACACACTTGTTGGTCACAGTGAAAGAAGACAACTTTTTGGTGAAACCAACGAAATGCTCAACAAAAAACTTGTTGCTGCACTCAAAGAAGGTTTGAAAGTAATCTTCTGCATTGGCGAAGTTTTGGAAGAAAAATCAAAATATAAATCAGTTTTAAAGAAACAAATCGTTGAAGGATTTGCTGGAATTACTGATTTTTCAAACATTGTTGTTGCTTATGAGCCAGTTTGGGCTATTGGAACAGGAAAGGTTGCAACAACCGCTGACATTAAAAAAGTTCACGCTTTTGTTAAGCAAACATTCAAAGAAAACTTTGGTGTTGATATGCTTGTTTTGTATGGTGGTAGTGTTAAACCTTCAAACAGCAAGGAAATCTTGGCTTTAGACGAAGTTGACGGCGTTTTGATTGGCGGTGCAAGCCTTAAAGCTGAAGATTATATTGCTATTGCACAAAGCAGATAAGGAAAATGTTATGTGGATTGAAATTTTTCAAATATTAATGCTTGCTCAAACCGAGCAAGAGAAGAATATAACACGATTTGGCTTAATTTTTCTTGGCTTATTTGTTGGTGTTTTGCTTCTTGACGCGTTTTCAAAAGGCAAACTCATTTCAACAAAAGGGCATCTCAAGAAAATTCTTATTGTGGTTTTCGTGTTGATTTTTCTTGTGTTATTTGTGATTAAAACTTTCAATAATTAAAATAATTTATAAATGACTTGAAATATAAAACTCTATGTGATATAATTTGCGTAGTTTTTTGGAGGATATATGAATATTTACGCATTGATGTGTGCTGATGAAAATGTATCAAGAGCAACTTGGGTTGTTGAATCATTCCCAATCATTAAAATTGTTATTATGTGTATGCTTTTATTGCTTTCTATTGCAATGATTGTTTTGGTTCTTATGCAAAAGAGCAATAATAACGGTTCTGCTGCTCTCACTGGTCAAACTGATACATTTTATAGCAGAAACAAAAAATCAACATTACAAGGCAAAATCAAGGTTATGACAATCGTTGTTGCAGTGGCAATGATGGTTCTTTGTGTTACATTTATGATTTTGTCACAAATCTACGCAGGAACTATTGCTTAAGATTTTAAAACACAGAGAAATCTGTGTTTTTTTTGTGCATAATTTTCTCTTTTTAGCAAAGACTATTAGTAAAAGGAGAGGTGATTATGATTTTAATAAACATTATTGCACTTAGCGTTTTAATTTTAGGGGCTCTAAATTGGTTTACCGTTGGCGTTTTCTCTTGGAACCTTTTGAGTTGGATGTTTGGTGTTGGAGTTTTTGTTAGAATTCTTTATGCCATTGTTGGTATTGCGGGTATTTGGATGCTTATTCAACTTATCGTTAGAAGAACAAGACTCTTTAGTAAAGACGAAACAATGAAAAGAGGATAGGATATTTCCTATCTTTTTTTACTATTTATTTTGACTTTAAGTTCGCTAAGAGTATATACTTTATTAGAGGTGACATAAATGAATACTACTTGGGATTTATCAAAAATTTATAACTCAAATGATGCGTTTTATAGCGACCTAGAAAAGGCTAAAAAAATGCTTGTAAACCTTGAAAAATTCAGGGGTAAACTCAATAATGCAGATGACATTATTGCTTATTTTTTGGCAGAAAGTGAACTTTCAATAATAATTGAAAAACTTGCTGTTTTTTCATTCTGTAAAAAAGACGATAATGGCAAAGATAACGACAATGTGAAAAATTATGCAGTTGCAGACAATTTTATTGCTGAAGTTAATGAAAAACTTGCTTTTTCAAAAACCGAACTTGCGGCGCTTGAAACAGATTTTCTTTCTGGGTTAAAAAATGATGAAAGATTTAAAGACTACGACAGAGTTTTGGAAGATATTATTAGGTTTAAAGCGCACACATTAACTGAAAAAGAAGAGCAAAATATTGCACAAATTTCGGCTTTTAATAACACCAATGATATTTTTAGTGTTCTTAGCAATTTGGAAATGGAACACGGAAGTTTTATTGATGAAAATGGTAAGGAAGTTAAACTTAGTCCTCAAAACTATAATCTTTGTATGAACTCACCAGATGCGAGAGTGAGAAAAGATGTTATGGAGGCTTATTATGGCGAATATGGCAAGCTTAAACAAACTTATGCTGGTCTTTTGTCATCACACATAAAATATCAAAACTATTTGGCAAAAACTTATAAATTTAATTCGGTTTTGGATATGAAGTGTTATGGGGAAGAAGTTGAGCCTGAAATTATGATGGTTAACATCAAAAATGTAAGTTCTCATAAAGACCTTCTTCATAGATATTTTAAGGTAAAAAAGAAGATTCTTGGGTTAGATGAGTTTTATACTTCAGATATCAGCACAGCAATTTTAAATGAAGACAAGAAAAAAGTTACTTATGAAGAGGCTGTTGAAGGAATTAGAAACTCGTTGGTTGTGCTTGGTGAAGACTACGCACAAATGTTTGAAGAAGCCGTCAAAAATGGCTGGATAGACGCTTATCCTAGAGAAAATAAGACAAGTGGGGGATACACCACAGGAACTTACCACGAACACCCATATATTCTCTTAAATTTTGATGGAACAAGAGAGTGGGCATCTGCGTTAACTCACGAATTTGGACACGCAATGCATTCTTATTATTCAGCAAAAAATCAACCTTATCCAAAATATGACTATACTTTGTTTGTTGCTGAGGTTGTTTCGCTCACAAACGAAATTTTATATAATAAATACCTAATTTCAAAGGCAGAAACAAGAGAAGAAAAAATGAAACTCTTGGCTGAATTTTTGCAATTATTTGAACTTAATGTGTTTGATTCGAGTATGCTTGCAGAGTTTGAACTTTTCATTCACGAAAAGCATCAAGAAGGCGAATCACTCACTGCGGAAGACTATTCAAATAAGTTCAAGCAGTTGGCGGAAAGTTACTTTGGAAAGGGTGTGAAGCTTTGCAAAAATTATGAATATGGTTGGTGCAGAAAATCACACATTTACAGAGATTATTATCTTTATAAATACTCAATGGGCTTGTGTTGTGCGTGCACAATAGCGTCAAATCTGCTTGAAGATAAATCTGGTGAGAGCCTTGCTAAATATAGAAAATTCTTGACTTTAGGTGGCTCTCTTGACCCAATTTCTTCACTTAAAGTTGCGGGAATTGATGTTAAGTCTAGCGAGATTTATGAAAAGGCATTTGCAATGTTTGAGAGTTATTTAAATGAACTTGAAAAATTATCATAAAATAGAAGAAAAATATAAAAAAATATAAAAAATAGGTAATTTTTTGCCTATTTTTTTATTATTTTATTTTTATTTATTAAACTGCGAAATTAAATTTGACCTTGATAAGCAAAATAACTATAATAAAGTTGTATTAGTATATATAATAGGAGCGAGTTATGAGCAAATTTGTTATTGTGACTGGTGGTGTTATATCAAATTTAGGAAAGGGAATTACCGCAGCAGGTCTTGGTAGACTTCTCAAAAATAGAGGGGTTAGAGTTACTATGCAAAAATTCAACCCATATTTAAACGTTGACCCAGGAACTATGAGTCCTTATCAACACGGGGAAGTGTTTGTTACTGATGACGGGGCTGAAACCGACCTTGACATTGGTCACTATGAAAGATTTTTGGATATGAACCTCACTAGAGTTAGTGATATTTCAGGTGGAAAACTCTTTTCATCAGTTATCAATAAAGAAAGACTTGGAAAATATGTTGGTTCAACAGTTGGCATTGTTCCTCACGTTACAACAGAAGTTAAAGAGAGTATGATGGCTCTTGCATCTGCTGATTTTGATGTTGTTATTGTTGAAATTGGTGGAACAATGAACGATATGGAAACTAACATCTATTTGCAAGGTGTTAGACAACTTATTTCAGAAGTTGGAAACGAAAATGTGTTCATTTTGCACGTTGACTACTTGCCACACTTGGAAGTTACTGGTGAAACAAAGATTGAAACAGTTCAAAACTCAATTCAAAAACTTAATAGTTACGGCATTAACGCTGATGCTATTGTTTGTAGAACCACAAAAGACGCTGAACTTAATGGGGACACCAAAAAGAGAATTGCTAGACGTTGCTTTATGAATTCTGAAAAGTCTATTATTCAAGTTCCTGACCTTGACACTGTTTATGAAATTCCAGTGGTTCTTCAAAAAGAAGGACTTGATGATTTGATTTTGCAAAAGTTTAGATTAAACTTGCCAAAAGCAGACCTTAAATCTTGGGAATTTATGCTCACAAACTTCAAAGGTGATTATCCTGAAATTAGATTCTGTATTGTTGGAAAATATACAAAAGTTTCTGACGCATACATTACAATCGAAGAGGCAATCAAGCACGCCTGCACATACAACCAAGTTAAAGCAAAAATTGAGCTTATTGATGCTGAAGACGTTGAAGAGGTTGGTGTTGAAAGATTCCTTAAAGGTGCAAAGGCTATTATTGTTCCATCAGGTTGGGGAAGCCGTGGCTTGAATGGTATGCTTATGGCAATTAACTATGCTAGAATTAACAAGATTCCATATCTTGGAATTGGTCTTGGTATGCAACTTGCAGCGGTTGAAGTCGCTAGAAATGAACTTGGTATGATTGGTGCAAACACCACTGAAATTGACCCTAACACAGACTTCCCAGTTGTTGATGTTATGGCAGAGCAAAAGGCTGTTGTTATGAAGGGTGGAACAATGAGACTTGGTTCTTATAAATGCGTTCTTGACCCATCATCTCAGGTGTCAAAATTGTATGGTAAAGAGCTTATTGAAGAGCGTCATAGACATCGTTATGAATTTAACGGAAAGTTCTCTGAAAAGTTCGAAAAAGCGGGTATTTTAATGGCTGGTATGAACCCAGAAAGCAAGCTTGTTGAAATCATCGAGTTTAAAAACCACCCATTCTTCATTGGAACAATCTTTGAGGTTGGAAATAAGTCTAGACCAAACAGACCACACCCATTATTCTTGGGACTCGCAAACACTGCAAAGAGTGTTAGATAAAAGCAAAATAAAAACGGATTTGATAATTCAAATCCGTTTTTTTTATTGATTAAATTTATTGTTCACGTTTGATTGCAATGATGTGCAAGCGGTTAACGTCTTCAATGTTTGAAATAGGGGATAAACTTGCGTCAGTTGTGATTAAATATCTATATCCTGCAGCCTTTAATTGATTCAAGATTTCTTGGTTTTCAAAGTAATATTCAACTGAAGTATTTTCTGTTTTCTTGAATTTGTTTTCATAGTTGTTCATTCCGTATTCTCTATCCATCGCAAATGTGGTGGTATCTTTTTCCTTGCTCACAATGTTGATGTAATAGATGTTTGAAATTGAAGTTGTTGTTTTTCCGTCGCTAACGATGTTTTTGATATAATCAAGTTTGTCGTTGCTGTCAAAAACTGTTTCATTCCATTCTTGAAGTTTTCTTTTTGTGTAAAAGTCAAAAAGGAAAATGCCACCATTATTTAAATGTTTGTAAACATTTTTGAAGAAATTGCCCCAAGATTCAAGGGTAGGGAGCATATTAACAACGTCGTGGTTGCAAGAAATAAGGTCATAAGTTCCAAGATTTTCAAGGTCGTCAATGCCTTCAGTCTTTATGAACTTAATGTCTTTGAATTTGTTTTTATCATATTCAATATAACTATCTAAAAACTCAGTTCCTGTGCAGTCTAAACCATTGTCTCTCATATATTCAAGGAAGTTTGCTGAACCGCAGCATACGTCGAGAACAGAGTGGACTTTAAGACCTTGAAGTTTAATGAAGTTTAGAACTTTTTTTGCAAGGGTTGCAGAATAGTTTCCTTGGTTTTCGCTCCAAGCTATCGCAAATGCTTCACTGAAATTTGAATCACTGATATTATTCATAATAACTCCTTATTTTTTTGATGCTAAAACATAGATTCTTTCAACATAGTTGAGAGATTCAAGTGGATTGAGGTTCTCGTCAACAAATTGAACATTTTTGAATCCTGCTTTAATGAGTGCTTCTTTAACTTGCTCTGCTTCATAATAACATTCAGTTACCACGTCTTTAGTTTTGATGTAGAAGTTTTCGTAGTTAATATAGTATTGATATGTTATCATTGTCTTGTCAAAAATACCAGACTTAACAGTTGTTAAGCAGTCTAAGTGTGGGGAAGATGTATATTTTGTTTCGTTCCAGTTTGCAAGTTTATACTTTGAGTAGAAGTCAAACATAAACAAACCGTGTTTATTTAAACGTTTTGAAACATTTTTAAACAAAAGTTCCCATTCACTAAAGTCTTCTAGGTAGTTAATGATGTCGTGAGTGCAGGTGATGAGGTCAACTTTCTCTTTTCCTGGCATTTCATACATCTTTTTTGTTAAGTAATATGTTGCTGAAGGAATCTTTTCTTTTGAATATTCATACATTCCTTGTCTTGTTTCTGTTCCATAACATTTTAAGCCTTTTTCGTGGAAGTAACTCAAAAGGTTAGATGCACCACAAACGATGTCATAGACACTTTTGAAATTTTTGTTTGTAACTTCACCATAACTTAATAACTTTTGCGCAATGCCGTGGGCAAAACTACCTTGGTGTTGGTCCCACGCTTTGGCGAAATCATAGTCAACTACACTTGAATTCATACTGCCTCCTATACATTTTTAATTATAGCATATAAATAATTTTATTAAAAACAAAAACTAATCATTTTTTAATTAATTTTATTAATTAATTACGCATTTTTTGAGGTGAGTGGGGAAGAACAATAAATTTTTTGCATAAAAAAACCATCAAAGTTTATTTGATGGTTTTGTTTTATTATAATTTTGTTCCGCATTCTGGGCAGAATTTGCTCTTTCCAGAAACTTCAGCGTTACATTTTGGACATCTGCCTTTTTGAGCGAGGCTCTTTCCACATTCGCCACAGAATTTTGCGCCTGCAACGTTTCTTGCACCACAGTGTGGGCAGAATTTGCCATCGTCAGCTTGTTCTTGTGAAGAAGATTGAGTCATTGATTGTCTCATCATTTCGCCAAGTGCAGCACCTGCGCCAAGTTGAGTTCCAAGACCGCCGATACCTTCATTTTTAGCAGCGTCACGGATAGCATTTGCTGATTGATATTTAACAAATGTGTCCATCTTGTCTGAAAGAACGCCCATACTTGACCTTGTATCGATTGCTTTTTCAACTTCTTCAGGGAAGGAAATGTTTTCGATAACGAGTTTTGTGAGTTTAAGACCAAGACCTGCAAATGTTTCAGCAAGTGATTCACCAGCAACTTTAGAAAATTCAATCAAGTTGCTTGCGATGTCAAGGGCAGAGATTTTTGATTCTGCGATTGTATCAGAGATTGATGAAACAATGATTCCTTTAAGATATGATGAAATGTCTTCTGTTGAGAATTCTGAATTTGTTCCTGATAATTCTTTCAAGAAAATTTCTGGATTTTCAACTTTGAAAGCGTAGTTACCATAACCACGGATACGAATTGTTCCAAAATCTTTATCTCTCATTGTGATAGGGTTGCTTGTGCCCCATCTTTGATTTGTGAATTGTTTTGTGTTAATGAAATAAACATCTGCATAGAATGGTGACTTGAAGCCGTGTGCCCAACTCATAAGTTGAGTTAAGATTGGCAAGTTGCTTGTTTGAAGAGCATACATACCAGGTCCAAAGATATCAGCAATTTTACCTTTGTTTAAGAACACTGCAACTTGAGATGCTCTAACGGTAAGTTTTGAACCATATTGGATTTGTCTTCCATCCATTGGATATTTGTAGACAATTGTGTCTGTTGAATCGTCAACCCATTCAAGAGATTTTAATAAATTTGTTTTAAAAAAGCCCATACTTTTCCTCCCGTATTCTACCTTTATTATATAGACTTAAAAAAATTAATGCAAACAATTTATAGATGTTTTTTAGTTTGTATAAAAAATTTTATGTGTTATAATCGGTTTAATCGAATAAAAATACAACAAAAGAGGCATTTTATGGTGGGTCAAGTGACTGAATCACTCAAAGTTAAGCAAAAGTTAAAGCCAATGAACAAGGCGATGCTTGCGACACATACACTCAACAACATCATTTCAATTTTTGTTAGCACGTTCTTAATTTCTTACATTTACTCAATTTCAACCAACTATGTTATGAATGTTGCGGTGTTCTATGCGTTTAACTATCTAGCAATGATGGTGTTTTATTTTGTTATATCAAACGTGATTGATAGAACAAATAGGGTATGGTTCTATAGAGCCGCCATCGTCATTAGGTCAGTGTTTATCATTTGTATTGTTTACTGGGGCGCGGACCTTGCAAAATATGTTGTTTTGGCTGGATTTTTGCACGGTTTTTCAGAGGCTTGTTATTGGACATCTTATAACCTTATGAAAAATGAGCTTGTTTCAAAGCACGCCGTTGCAAAATATTCAGGACTTCAAATTATTATTTGTGAAATAACAAACATTGTTGTTCCTATTGTGCTTGGTAGCATTATTAATGCTGCACACTTTGAAACCTGTGCAAAAATTGTTTTGGTTATTGCTGTTATTGAACTTGTGCTTTCAGTGTTTATTAAGTCAAAGCGTCCAGAAAACTCAGGCTTTGACCTGAAGGGATTCTTTAGTCACATTAAAGATAAAGGCTATGAAGGCAAACTTATTGTTTTGAGCATTATTATTGGTGGTTTCTATGGCTTTACAACTGTTTTAACGTCACTTAAAACAATCATTATTATGTATGAGTTTGGTTCGGACTTTTCGCTTGGTATCATAACAAGCGTTATTGCGGTTGTAACGCTCGTTGTTATTATGCTTTTGAAAAAATTTACAAGAATTGGC
Source organism: Clostridiales bacterium (assembly GCA_015055905.1). Classification (GTDB taxonomy): domain Bacteria; phylum Bacillota; class Clostridia; order Christensenellales; family UBA1242; genus RGIG1681. The sequence goes on from SVHI01000003.1 coordinate 79,363, forward strand.
AACAGAAAGGCGTTTTTCTTGATTTCTGCGTTCTTGCCAATACCTGCAACTCTTCTTCTTACCATTAGCGTAAGCAAGGCAACTATTATTATTTATTCACTCGTTTCTGCGGTTTGTATGGTTATGCACACAATGAGTTATGATGTTATTAGAAATATTCTTTTAAAGAAACTTCATTTGTATGACGACATTGCTGAATATCAATGCTCAATCGAATGCGTTATGGCACTTTGCAGAATTGTGATGTTCTCACTTATGGCATTTGCTGGGGCAATCGGGGCATATTTTGGCTCAGTGTTTATTGCTTTAAAAGTGTTTATGTGCTTCTCAATCCTTTCAATTACGCTTATGGACTTGTTCTTAATAGTAATGGAAAACAAGTTAGTGAAGAAAGGTATTACAGAAGATTAATATCAACTAGAAAAAACTTTTATAGCAAAGTTCATTAATATGATTTCAAAAATTTTTACGATATGATAAAATAGTATTGTAAAAATTTTTTTATTGGAGAGATTATGGAAAGAATTGAAAATAAACAACCAGTTAAAAAAGCTATGATTTTGGCGGGTGGTCTTGGAACAAGATTTTTGCCTGCAACACTTTGCCTTGCAAAAGAGCTTTTCCCAATTGGAAACAAACCAATTATTATGTATCACATTGAAGACCTTGTTAAAGCAGGTATCAACGATATTTTGATTGTTGGAAACAAACTTAAACAAGAAAGTTTTGCTAACTTTTTGACACCATCAAAAGAATATATGGCAAAAGTTGAAAGCGATGGCAAACTTGGTATGCTTTCAGGTTATATGGACCTTATGAAACAAGTGAAAATCACTTATGTTAACCAAGATGACCCAACATTCACTTATGAAGGCGAAACCTATGAAAACGACGGTCTCAACGAAAGAGGCTCTGCAATCGCAATTAACGCTGGTAAGAAGTGGGCAATGGGTGACCCATTTGTTGTTTTAAATGGTGATGACCTTTGTTTCTATCTTGATGGCAGGTCAATGACAAAAGAGGTTATTGATATTTATGAAGCAACAGGCGACACTGTTGTTTATGGAAAGGAACTCCCAAGAGAAGTTATGTATAAATATTCTTCAATGGTTCTTGGTGATGCTTGCTGCAACGGAAAAGGCTCAAAAATGCTCGACATTATTGAAAAACCTGCTCCAGGAACAGAGCCAAGCAACATTATGGGATTCTGCAGATATGTTTTAACAATGGATTTCTTTGATAGAATCTTCACTGTTAAGCCTCGTCCAAATGGTGAATATAATATGACTGATGTGCTTCAAAGTCTTGCTCGTGACGGAAAGGCTTCAACCTGCATTTTTGGCGGAGATTACTTCGATTGCGGAAGCGAAGAGGGTTATGCAAAGGCAAATATGTATGTTGTTGAACACAGAGACGAACTTAAATAGTTTAGGCTAAAAAACCAAAATTAAAAAGATAGCAAAATTTATTTGCTATTTTTTTTTGTATGTTATAGAATGAAATTGTCTATAATGATAGACGTAAACATAAATTCAAGGAGCAGAAATATGAAAATTTCAGACGTAAGAGTGCGCATTGTTAAAACTGACAAGAGCAAAATTAAAGCTAGTGCTTCAATCACAATCGATGATTGCTTTGTTGTTCACGACATCAAGGTTATCGAAGGCAACGAAGGATACTTTATTGCAATGCCAAGCAGAAAAACACCAGATGGCGAATTCAAAGATATCGTTCATCCATTAAACACAGAAACAAGAGAGATGATTAAAGATATCGTTTTGAAAGCTTTTGAAGAAGCAAAAGCAAACGCTACTGATGCAGAGTAATTTTCTGCTCTAAACTATAGCTAGATTTGAAAAAATCAATTAAGATATGCCATTTGGCATATCTTTTTTTGTGCTTTTTAGGATATATTGATTTAGTTTTAGTAAAAAATATGGTATAATGAAATCAGGGACTATTTTATGAAACTGTTAACCGAATTAAAAGTGAATTTAAATTACACTGAAGCCGATATTTTTTCAGCAATTTCGAAAAAATATAGGCTTTTTCGTGATGAGATAATAAGTTATGACATTGTTCGTGAAAGTTTAGATGCAAGGCAAAAACCAAATGTGTTTGTTAAACTTAATGTTGCAGTTCAGGTAAAAAAACAGGCGGAAGGTAAACTGAAGAGTTGTAACGATATTATTGTTAACCATTTGGGTGTTGAGTATGACACTATTGAAACAAACAAAGCTGCGCCTGTTATTGTTGGTTTTGGACCTGCGGGAATGTTTGCAGGTCTAGCTTTGGCAAAAGCGGGGTTGAAACCTGTTATTTTGGAGCAAGGAAAGCCAGTTCAAGAAAGACAAGCGGATATTGATAAATTCTGGAATGGCGGAAAGTTAAATAAACACTCGAATGTTCAGTTTGGTGAGGGTGGTGCTGGAACATTTTCAGACGGAAAACTCGCGTCAAACGTGTCAAATGAATACACAAAAACTGTCATTAATGAATTTATATTAAATGGCGCTCCAAATGATATTTTTTATAGTTTTGCACCACACATTGGCAGTGATAAACTTAAAGAAGTTGTAACCAACATCAGGCAAAAGATTGAAAATCTTGGCGGAAAGGTTATGTTTAACACTTGTTTTAGTGGTTTTGAACTTAAAAATGGTGCAATTTCAAGCGTTAAAGCAGAAAATGTGCAGACGGGAGATGTTGTTAATATTGAGACTTCTGCGCTTATTTTAGCCGTTGGACATAGTGCTTATTCAACATATAAATTTCTCGAAAAAACTGGAGTGGAACTTAAACAAAAACCATTTGCAATGGGTGTTAGAATTGAGCAAAGTCAAAATGATATCAATTTATCACAATATGGCAAAAATGATGGCGATTTGCCTGCAGCAAACTATAAGCTTGCGGTGCATTTGCCAAACGGAAGAAGTGTGTTTACGTTCTGTATGTGTCCAGGTGGTTATGTTGTTGCGTCTTCAAGTGATGAAGAGACCGTTGTTACAAACGGAATGAGTTATAGAGCCAGAGACGGCAAGAATGCAAACTCTGCAGTGCTTGTTAATGTTGTTCCAGAGGACTATGATAATGGTAATGTGTTAGACGGGGTTGAGTTTCAACACAAATATGAAAAACTTGCCTTTGAACTTGGCGGAAGAGACTATAGTGCGCCAGCAGAAAAGGTTAAAGATTTTTTAAATAAGAAAACTGATTCATTTGATGAGAAAATGGATAGGGTGGTTGCAACTTACAGACCAAAAATTAAATTTGCTGACCTATCAAAATGTTTGCCAGATTTTGTGGTTGAAAGTTTAAGAGATGCACTGCCACTAATGAATAACAAGATAAAAAACTTTGCAAATGATGACAACCTTTTGATTGGTGTCGAGTCAAGGTCAAGTGCTCCTGTTCAAATTTCAAGAGATGAAAATTTGATGACAAACATCACTGGACTCTATGCTGCTGGAGAGGGTGCAGGCTATGCTGGAGGCATAACATCAAGTGCGGCAGATGGACTCAAAATTGCTGAAAAAGTTATGGAATTTTTGAAAAAATAACTGTGATGAGCCAGAATTGCAAAATTTCAAAAATCTTTATAAACGCCGATAAATTGGGGTGTTATGTTTCGCATAATACCTCATTTTTTTATTTTCACATATTCTTTTTGTTTGAATATAATAAGGTATGGAAAATTTTAATTTAAAAGACATCAAACACAAAAAAATTCATTTCATTGGTATTGGTGGAATTAGTATGAGTGCACTCGCGCTCATTTTAAAAGCAAATAAATTTTTTGTTCAAGGCTCTGATGAAGTAGCAAATCAAGAAGTTAAAAAATTACTAAAAAAGAAAGTAAAAGTTTTTGTTGGTCACAACGAAAAGAACTTGGAAGGGGTTGAGGTTGTTGTTGTGTCGTCGGCGATTCACGATGACAATGTTGAATATCAATATGCCATTCAAAAAGGTCTAATGATTATTAGAAGGGCAGAACTTTTAGGGGCGATTGCGAGACTCTATAAAACAGTTATTGCGGTTTCAGGTAGTCACGGCAAAACAACTGCAACTGCAATGCTTAGTGAAATTTTTATTGCCGCGGGGCAGAAGCCTACGGTTCATATTGGTGGAATTTTAAATTCGATTGGTTCAAATTTTAAACTTGGAAATAAAAAATATTTCATTACTGAAAATTGTGAGTATATGGATAATTTTTTGAGTGTGTTTCCAGATGTGTCAGTCATTTTGAATATAGACAAAGACCACTTAGATTATTTTGGTAGTATTGATGGCGTAAAAAAATCCTTTTTAAAATATGCTCAAAACACCAAAGATGGTGGGATAAACTTGATTTGCGGTGATGATAAAAATTCAAAAATTCTAAAAGGTTGCAAGAATGTTGTTAGATTTGGATTTAACTCAAATTGCGAAATCTACGCAACAAATGTGAGAGAATATAAGCCTGGTTTTTATTCATTTGATGTTATATTTGAAAAATGTAATCTTGGCAATATTAAACTAAACATTGTTGGCAGACACAATGTTTTAAATGCAGTTTCTTGTGTGTTTGTTTCAATGATTTGTGGCATTGAGTTTAATGTAATAAAAAATGCTATAGAAAACTTTTCAGGCGTGAAGAGAAGATGCGAGCTTGTTGGGAAGGTGAATGGTGCGAGTGTTTTTCACGATTATGCTCACCACCCAAAACAAATTGAAAAAATGATTGCCGTTGCAAACCGCTGCAAATCGAAAGATGGAAAAGTGATTGTTGTGTTTGAACCACACACTTATTCAAGAACCAAATATTTACTCAAAAACTTTGCTAAAAGTTTCAAGGGTGCAGATATGGTTATTCTTGCTCCAGTTTACTCGGCGAGGGAACAAGAAAGTGATGGATTAAATTCAAACGACCTTTTGAAAGAAACAAAAAAATTTGTGAATATAAGTGTTTGTTTGAATGGTTATAGTGAGATTTCAAAGATGTTAAAACACATTGCAGTTTCGGGTGATATTATTATGATTTTGGGTGCTGGAACTATAGAAAAATTGCTAGAATTGGTTGTTGATTAAAACGGGCTTGGTTTGCTGTAAATGCTGAAAAATTGGGGTGTTATGTTTCACATAATACCTCTTTTTTGGTGCTTGCTATTGAATTTGAAATGCTAGTGTGGTATAATGGAATCAGGAGTTAAATTTAGTGGTAGAAATTAACGGAAAAAAGTATGTTAGTCCGCTCGATGATAGTGGGAGAATTGGAAAGGACATAGAAGGGCTTGAGGAGTTTGAGTTTGTTGAAAAATCAAAAAAACTTGAAGGTCGTTTGCAAAAAAGATTTGTGAAACTTTCGTCTAATTATTTTTCTAAATTCATTAGCGAAATTCAAAACAATCCAAATTCATCTTATGAAACATATTTGGACAATGACGAAATTAGGAGAGGAATGTATCCTAATAATTTTTCCGTGCTTTTGAAATATAACACAAATGATATGGCTGAACTTTCAGGTGGGGCAAATGAAATGTTGTCTTATATAAAGGCTGAACTTTGTGCACCTGCAATTATGAATTCGCTTGGCGTTAAGACTGTTTATAATTCAATCTTGGTTGAAACTTCTGGATACGCTCAATATGTTATGTCGATTGATGCGGTTAGACCAGATGAAGAAATCTTTGTTTTGAATGATTTTATTTCTTGCAACTTTGCTGACTGGGTAGGCACTGGAATTGATATTGTTAAACAATATTCAACATTTCTGCTTGAAAGAGAATGTGGTGTAAAAAAAGAAGAACTTAGTAGCGAAAAATATAAAAGAATGTTTAATGAGCTTCGAGATGAGGTTATGGTTCGATATTTGGCTAATGTTGTGGTTCTTGGAAATAATGATTACAACGCTAGAAACTATGCGATTTTGCTAAATAGGAAAACAAAACAAGTTCGCACATTTCCTTGCTTTGACTATGAGTTCTGTTTTAATGGTTGTTATTTAAAACCATTGATTGAAGAAAATATTGCCGAAATGGTAAAGATTAATCCAAAACTGGTTGATGATTTTGCTAAGAAATTAGAGGAACTTGTTAGTTTTGAATCTAATGGCAAAACAAAACTTAGAAACATTTTGAATAAAACTCTTCAAACTCCAGATGAAAATGAGTTTTATGAATATATTGTTAGCCGCAATATTGAAACATTTTTTGAGACATATGACAAGGTTTTGGGCAAAGTAAAAGGCAATCCAGACCAACTTTCAATTTTGTAAAAAAGGCTGGCATAAAATATTGACAAATATAAATTACAAAACTATAATAGTGGCATAATTGAATATAAATGCGTTTGAGATTGGACAGGCTGGGTAGATAATATCTTTCGAGAGAGTTTGCGGGTGGTGTGAAGCAAACAAGTAAAACTATTACAGTATCACCAATTTAGCAGAAACGGCGAAAATTGTTTTTTGTGAAACATTTAAGTAGTTGTTTACGGGGACTGACCGTTAAAAAGGTGGTGCGTGTTGGCGCATACGAAATATAAGTGGTAAACTATTCCAAGGCAAATGTGGGGTTTCTTATATTTTGCTTTGGAATTTTTCTTTTTAAATGAATTTATATTCAATTTAAGCATATAAAAGGGGAAAGAAAATGTATAAAAAAGTTGACACTAAACTTGACTTTGCTAGTCGTGAAGCTGACGTTGCTCAGTTTTGGAAAGACAACAAAGTAATCAAAAAAATGATTGAGAAAAACAAAAACGGCGACCTTTACACATTTTATGAAGGTCCACCAACAGCAAACGGAAAACCTCATATTGGTCACGTTTTAACAAGAACAATCAAAGACGTGTTCTTGCGTTATCAAACAATGAAGGGTAGAAATATTCTTCGTAAGGCTGGTTGGGATACACACGGTCTTCCTGTTGAACTTGAAGTTGAAAAACTTATTGGTTCTACTGGAAAACAAGACATTGAAGCGTTTGGAATTCAACCATTTATTGACAAATGCCGTGAAAGCGTTTGGAAATACAAAGATATGTGGGAAGAGTTTTCTGACCGTATGGGTTATTCAGTTGACACTGATGATGCTTATGTAACTTACACCAACGACTATATTGAGTCAGAGTGGTGGAGTTTGAAAGAAATGCACAAAAAGGGTCTTGTTTACAAGGGTCACAGAATTGTGCCATATTGCCCAAGATGTGCAACATCTCTTTCAAGCCACGAAGTTGCTCAAGGTTATCAAGATGTTAAAGACAGAACCGTATTTGTAAAATTCAAGGCTCTTGATGAAGAAAACACATATTATCTTGCTTGGACAACAACTCCTTGGACTCTTCCATCTAACGTTGCGCTCTGTATGAACGCTGCTGAAGACTACACAAAAATCAAG